>NZ_JBXASW010000005.1:0-197230 GCF_058809745.1 Variovorax sp. MPBD4-3 | reverse complement strand
GGGGCGGGAGGGAAGAAGAAGAAGGAGTGGGAGTGGCTTCGGTCATGGCGCGTGATGATAGGGGCTCCGGCCGGCCCCTCCCCTCGCGGCACTCTAACGACGCTTTTTCTTCCCGTGCCTGGGCGGCGGCTTGGGGCCGAAGCCGAGCGCGGCGCGTGCCAGTGCGTCGGCCTCGCCGTTGCGGTGGCGCGGAATCCATTGCACACGCGCCTGCGCGAAGCTGCCGAGCAGCGCGCGGGCATCGTCGAACAGCGGGGCCATGCGCTCGATGGGTTTGGCGCCCGGCACGGCGAGCTGCTCGACCAGCGTGCTGTTGTCGCTGTAGACCAGCACGGCGGTGGCGCCCTTGTCGCGCAGTGCGTGGAGCGCGGCGGTCAGCGCCAGCAGCTCGGCCTCGTTGTTGCAGCCGATGGCGTGCGTGGCCTGCGACAGTGTGTGCCGGCTGCCGTCGGGCGCGGTGATGACGGCGCCGATGCCCATGCGGCCCGGGTTGGGCATGGCGCTGCCGTCGCAGTGAACCACCCACGGGAGCCCCGTGGCCACGGAACCGTCGCCGTTCATTCGCTCTTCTTGTTCAGCAGTTGTTGCGCTTGATGCCCGCCAGGTTCTGGCAGGGCCGCTGGCCGGGCGGCGGACCGGGGTCGACCGCATGCGGGGGCCGCGGCCTGCGGATCGGGCGTGCGCCGTCGTAATAGGGGTCGTAGTACGGATCGGGGCTCAACACGACGACGCCCGGTGGCTCCGCAGCCGGCTGCGGCTGCGTCTCTGCGGGGAAGCGCGGGATGATGGCCGGCCCCGAGGGCGGGTTGCTCGCCACCCGGCTGGGCGGCGAGGATGGCGGCGGAGATGGCGGCGCGGAGCGCTGCGGCGTGGGCGAAGAGTCGCGGCGCGCCGGGTCGGGCGGGGGCGATTCGAGGATCGGCACCTGCCGCGCCTGCTTGCTGCCTGCCGGGCATTCGACGTTGGTGTAAGAGACGGCGCCGCTGGCATCGGTGCAGCGGATCACTTCCGCGCGGGCACCGCCGGGGGACGCCGCCGCGGCCACGGCAAAGATCGCCGGAATGAGGAGTGCCAATGCGCGCATCGCGCCACTGTAGCCGCAGCGGGGCCGCAGCGCACCTGCGGCATGATCGCGTCATGGACAACAGCCCCCCGCTCCCCCTCGTCATCGTCAAGGTCGGAGGCACCTTCGACGCGCTGCGCGCCCGCCGTGGCGACTTCGAACACTGGGTTGCCGACGGACTCGGCACGCAGACGCTTCCCATCCTGGTGATCGACCCGCGCCGCGGCGACACCCTGCCCGACCCCGTCCAGGTGGCCGGCGTGGTCGTCACCGGCTCGCATGCGATGGTGTCGCACCGCGAACCGTGGAGCGAAACCACGGCCGCGTGGCTCGCGAAGGCGGTGGCGCTCGACACGCCGGTGCTCGGCATCTGCTACGGGCACCAGTTGCTGGCGCATGCGCTCGGCGGCGAGGCCGGCAACCACCCGGGCGGCGCGGAGGTCGGCACGGTGACGGTGTCGCTCACCGAGGCCGCCGCCACCGACCCGCTGCTGGGCGGCCTGCCCGCGCAGTTTCCGGCCAACGCGGTGCACTGGCAAAGCGCGCTGCGCCTGCCCAAAGGCGCGGTGCCGCTGGCCGCCAGCGCGCATGAGCCGGTGCATGCCTTTCGCGCCGGCAAGCACGCCTGGGGCGTGCAGTTCCATCCGGAATTCGACGCCGAGGCGATGCGCGGCTACATCGACAACCTGCGCGGCGAACTGACCGCCATGGGCGCCGACCCGCAAGCGCTGCGCAACGGCGTGAGCGAGACCGGCGCGGCCGCCAGCCTGCTCGGCCGCTTTGCGCGGATCGCCGAGGCGCGCCAGGGCGTTTGAGCGCGATCGGGGTCCATCGCGGCCCTCTGTAGCCGTCGGACCGCGACTACAAGGAGCATCCGGCGCTTGGGTTAAGGTGCGGTCCATTCGCCCATCGCTCCACACCTTTCCATGACCGCTCCCTCGCCCGCGCCGGCCCGCAAGCATTTTTCGATGATCCGGGAATTCCACCTGGCCGACGTCTTCACGCTGGGCAATGCGGCATGCGGGGTGGGCGCGGTGTTCCTGGCGATGGCCTTCATGGCCAGCCAGTCGCTCCCGCAGTTCCTGTGGGCGGCGGCGCTGGCGCCCGCGGCCTTCATCTTCGACGTGTTCGACGGGCGCATCGCGCGCTGGCGGCAGACGCAGTCGGCCCTGGGCCGCGAACTCGACTCGCTGGCCGACATCATTTCCTTCGGCGTGGCGCCGGCTGCGCTGGGCTTTGCGGCGGGGCTGAACGGCGGCTGGGACTGCGTGCTGCTCATCTATTTCGTCGGTTGCGGCGTGAGCCGGCTCGCGCGCTACAACGTGACGGCCGAGGCGCTGTCCGCCGGGGCCGACAAGGTGAAGTATTTCGAGGGCACGCCCATTCCCACCAGCGTGGTGCTGGTGGCCGTGCTGGCCTATGCCGCGTGGCAGGGCAGCATCGGTGCATCGGTGTGGGGCGGCGCCTGGACCATCGGCCCGTGGCAGCTGCATCCGCTGGCGCTGATGTTCGCGCTCTCGGGCACGCTGATGATCAGCAAGACCCTGCGCATTCCGAAGTTCTGAGTTCCGCCAGACCCAGGAGACACCGCGATGACCATGAAGCTCTACTTCGACCCGCAAAGCCGCTCGCAGGTCGCCAAATGGATGCTCGACGAGACCGGCGCGCCCTATGAGATCGTGACCACGCTCATCCGCGAGAAGGCGCACAAGAAGCCCGAGTACCTGAAGATCAACCCGGCGGGCAAGCTGCCCGCGCTGGTGGACGGCCGCGCGCGCGTGTTCGAGAACGCGGCCATCTGCATGTACCTGGCCGAGAAGTTTCCCGGCAAGCGCCTGGCACCGCCTGTCGGCTCGGTCGACCGGGGGCGCTACCTGTCGCTGATGGTCTATTCGACCTCGCAGCTCGAGCCCGCGATGGGCGACAGCCTCTTGAAGATCCGCAGCAACAACAGCGCTCGCGGCTGGACCGACTTCGAGGCCGCCAAGGATGCGGTCGAGCGCGAACTCGGCGACGGGCCCTACCTGTTCGGCTCGCAGTTCACGGCGGCCGACGTGATGATCGGCTCCATGTTCATCTGGCACCGCGCATTCGGCGGCCGCTCGAACCGCCCGAAGATCGACGCCTACATCAACCGGCTGCAGGCCCGTCCCAAGGGCATGAAATTCGGCTGAATACGGCGCGGCATGCCGCGCTGGTGACATCGCGCGGCAAAGGCTCGTCCTTTAATCGGCTTGCTTGTTCCATTCCAACAATAGAGACGCCCGCATGACATCGAAGAACGCCACGCCCTCCCGTTTTGCGCTCACCGCCCTTTCCATGGGCCTGGCCGCCCTGCTCGCCGCCTGCGCGAGCACGCCGCCGCCCGGCGGGCGCAGCGTGACCATCGAGCGCACCACCTTCGGCATCGCGCACATCACCGCGCCCGACTACGAAGGGCTGGCTTACGGCAGCGCCTATGCGCATGCGCAGGACAACGTCTGCCAGACGGCCGAACACCTGCTCACGCTGCGCGGCGACCGCTCGCAGTTCCTGGGCCCGCAGAACACCGGCGACCTCGGACTGGGCCGCGCGCCGAATGCGCAGATCGACCTGTTCATCCGCTATCACATGGACGACGCGGCCTTGGCGCGCGCGGGCGCCACCACCAGCCCCGACGTGCAGGCAGCGCTGCGCGGCTACGTGGCCGGCTACAACCGCTACCTGCAGGATGCCGGCCCGAATGGCCTGCCCGCCGAATGCCGCGGCAAGCCCTGGGTGCGGCCGATGACGGCGGCCGACCTGTCGCGCGCCACCGAGATGTCGATGATCCAGGGCGGCCTGGGCGCGCTGGCCGGCGCGGTGCTGGCCGCAGTGCCGCCCGCCCCCGGCGCAAGGACGAGCGCCGCGCCGGTCGCGCTGAAGGAAGCCGTTGCCGAAATCGGCCGCCACAGCTTCAACGCCAACCCCGAGGGCGGCGAACTCGGCTCCAACGGCTGGGCGTTCGGGCGCAACGCCACGCCGGACGGCCGCGGCCTGCTGCTGGGCAACCCGCACTTCCCCTGGACCGGCACCAACCGCTTCTGGGAAATGCACCTCACCATTCCAGGCAAGGTCGACGTGATGGGCGCCACCGGCGGCCTGAGCCCGGTGGTGGCCATCGGCTTCAACAAGGACGTGGCCTGGACGCACACCGTGTCGACAGGCAAGCGCTTCACGCTGTACGAGCTGAAGCTCGACCCCAGCGACCCGACGGTGTACCTGGTCGACGGCCAGCCGAAGAAGATGGTGGCTCGCACCGTGGTGCTGCCGGCCGCGGCAACGGGCGGTGGCGCCGCGCCGCTGCAGCACACCTTCTATTCGACCGACTGGGGCCCGGTGATCTCGCTGCCGCGCGCCGGCCTGGGCTGGACCGCGCAGAAGGCCTACGCCATCCGCGACGCCAACACGCTGAACGTGCGCTCGGCCGAGAGCTGGATGAAGATGGCCCAGGCCCGCAACGTGGCCGAGCTGCGCGCCGCCATGGGCAACCAGGGCATGCCGTGGATCAACACCATCGCCGCCGACCGTGACGGCAACGCCATGTACGCCGACCTGTCGGTGGTGCCCGACGTGTCGGCCGACATGCTCAAGGCCTGCGCGCCCTCGCCCGCCGCCGCCGCGCTGCTCAATGCGGCCGGGCTGCCGGTGCTCGACGGTTCGCGCAGCGCCTGCGCCTGGAACCGCGACAGCGCGGCCGCCGCGCCCGGCGTCATCGCGCCGGCCCGCATGCCGGTGGTCATCACGCCGGACTACGTGCAGAACAGCAACGACAGCTTCTGGCTCAGCAACCCGGAGACCGCGCCGATGGCGGGCGTCTCGCCGCTGGTAGGCCCCGTGGGCGTGCCGCAGCGGCTGCGCACGCGCAGCGCCATCATGGAAATCCGGGGCCGCCTGGCGGGCAGCGACGGCCTGCCCGGCAACCGCATGGGCGCGGCCGAGCTGCGCAGCGTGATCTTCCGCGACAAGAACCTCGCCGGCATGCTGGTGATGGACGACCTGCAGGCCGCCTGCCGGGCCAGTGCCGGCACGCTGAATGCCGACCAGGCCCTGGGCTGCCGCGTGCTGTCGGCCTGGGACCGCACCAGCAATGCCGATTCGAAGGGCGCGGCGCTGTTCCGCGAGTTCTGGCGCAAGACCAAGGACGTGCCGAAGGTCTGGCGCGTGCCCTTCGACCCCACCCAACCCGTGGCGACGCCGGCCGGCCTCGACATGGCCGCGCCCGCCACGCGCGACGCGGTGTTCAAGGCGCTGGGCGAGGCGGTCGGCATCCTGCGCACCGCCGGCTTCGCGGCCGACGTGCCGCTGGGCGTGCCGCAATCGCGCCTGGTGCGCGGCCAGAAGATCGCGCTGCATGGCGGCGACGAGTTCGAGGGCGTGCTCAACAAGCTGGAGTCGCAGGGCCAGTCGCTGATCGACCCGAAGGGCTACAACGTCAACTACGGCAGCAGCTACATGCAGGTCGTGACCTTCGACGCCAACGGCCCCGTCGCCCAGGGCCTGCTGACCTACGGCCAGAGCAGCGACCCGGCCTCGCCGCGTGCCTACGACCAGTTGCCGCTGTTCGCGGCCAAGCAGTGGCACCCGCTGCCGTTCCACCCCGCCGATGTGCGGGCCCAGCGCGAGGGCACGCCGCTGCAGCTCGCGTACTGACATCATTTCGCCCATGCCGCAACAGACTTCCCCTTCCCATACCGCCGCGAGCGGGCTCGACGAGCTGATCCGCATCGCGGCGGCGCAGCCGCTCTCGCCGGCCTGCGACCATTTCTACTTCCTGCGCCACGGCCAGACCGGGCGCAATGCGCAGCGCATCTTCCAGGCGCCGGACGAGCCGCTGAGCGAACTCGGCCTGCAGCAGGCGGCACGCGCCGCCGGGCTGCTGGCGGGCGAGCCGATCCGCACCATCGTCTGCAGCGATGCGCGGCGCGCCTTCGACACCGCGAACACGGTGGCCGCCGCGCTGCGGCTGGCGCCCACGGCGCACGAAGCGCTGCGCGAGCGCAATTTCGGCGCGTTGATCGGCACCTCGTCGGCCAACATCGACTGGGCCTGCGAGCCCGAGGGCGGCGAGACGCTCACGCAGTTCGTCGTGCGCAAGCGCGCCGCGCTCGACGCAGCCCTGCGCCAGCCCGCCCCGGTGCTGGTGGTGGCGCACGGCGGCACGCTGTATGCCCTGGCCGCGCTGCTGGGCGTGCCGGTCGATTTCAAGCTCCTGGGCAATGCGCAGCCATTGCGTTTCGAACGCCGCGGCCCCACATGGGCCGTGACGCCGCTGCTGCGGCATGCAGACACAGACGGCGAGGCGGCCCTGGCCTAGCACCCCGCGAAGCGCCCCGAGCCATACCAGCCGTCCATACAACGAACCGCCACACACCATGGAATTCAAGGACTACTACAGCGCTCTGGGCATCGACCGCACCGCGTCCGACGACGAGGTGCGCAAGGCCTATCGCAAGCTCGCCCGCAAGTACCACCCCGACGTCAGCAAGGAGCCCGACGCCGAGAAGCGCATGCGCGACATCAACGAGGCCAAGGACGTACTGGGCGACAAGGAAAAACGCGCCGCCTACGACGCGCTGGCCGAGCGCGTCGCGCGCGGCGGCAGCCCCGACGGCCACTTCCAGCCGCCGCCGGGCTGGGACGAAGGCTTCGAGTTCCACCGCGGCCCCAACCAGGGCCCCGCGGACCACGCCGACTTCAGCGAGTTCTTCTCTTCGCTCTTCGGCGAGGCCGAGCGGCGCGGCGCCACGCGCAAGAACTACAAGGCGCGCGGCGAAGACCACCACGCGGCCATCGAGATCGCCCTCGAAGACGCGCTCAACGGCGCCGAGCGCGAGATCACTCTGCGCGCGCAGACGCTCGACGCGCAGGGCCATCCCCATTGGGAGAACCGCACGCTCAGCGTGAAGATCCCGCCGGGCGTGCACCCGGGCCAGTTCATCCGCCTCGCGGGGCAAGGCATGCCCGGCCACGGCGGCGAGCCGCCGGGCGACCTGTACCTCGAAGTGCGCATCGCGCCGCACAAGCTGTACCGCGTGGAAGAGCGCGACCTGTACATGACGCTGCCCGTCACGCCCGCCGAGGCGGCGCTGGGCGCGCAAGTGCAGGTGCCGACGCCGACCGGCGGCCTGGTCGAGGTGACCGTGCCCCGCAACGCGCGCGGCGGCATGAAGCTGCGGCTCAAGGGCCGGGGCCTCGCGGGCAAGACGCCCGGCGACCTGTACCTGCTGATCGAAATCGCGCTGCCGCCCGCCGACAGCGACGATGCCCGCAAGGCCTACGAGCAGCTGGCGCAAGCCACGGCATCGTTCAACCCACGCCAGCATCTGGGAGTCTGAGCATAATGAATTTCACACTCACGACCGCCACCGCCATCAGCGCCTCGCAGCCGCTCGCGGCCAGCGACCTGGCGCATGCCGTGGGCGCCGACACCGCATGGGTGGTGCAACTGGTCGAGGTCGGCATCCTTCGCATCGAAACGCCCGAGACACAGCCCGAGCGCTGGCAGTTCTCGAGCACCGACCTGCAATACGCACTCGAGGCGCGCCGGCTGGAACGCGACTTCGGCGTGGGGCTGGACGCGGCGGCGCTGATCCTCGACCTGCAGCACGAAGTGCGGCGGCTGAAGGCGATGCTGCACGCGCACAGGCTGGGCTAGGCGCGCGGGATGAGCCAGCAGCCCCCGAAAATCCGATGCGCCTGGGCCCAGACCGACCCGCTCCTGGCCGCCTACCACGACGCCGAATGGGGCGTGCCCGAGCACGACAGCCGCGCGCTGTGGGAGAAGCTCATGCTCGACGGCTTCCAGGCCGGCCTGTCGTGGCTCACCATCCTGCGCAAGCGCGACGCCTTCCGCAAAGCCTTCAAGGGCTTCGTGCCCGAGAAGATCGTCAAGTTCACCGAAGCCGACATCGAGCGGCTCATGCAGGACGCTGGCATCGTGCGCTCGCGCTCGAAGATCGAGGCCACCATCGGCAACGCGCGCGCCTACCTCGCCATGCAGGCGGCGGGCGAAGACTTCTCTGAATTCATCTGGGGCATGGCGGGCGGCAAGCCCATCGTGAACCGCACCGGAAGCGTGCCTGTGAAGACGCCGCTGTCGGAGGAAATCTCCGCCGCACTGAAAAAGCGCGGCTTCAAGTTCGTCGGGCCGGTGATCGTCTACGCATGGATGCAGGCCACCGGCATCGTCGACGACCACGCCGCGGACTGCCACCGGCACGGCGCCAGGCACAAAGCCGGGCCCCAATGAAAAAACCGGACGCTGCTTTCGCAGGTCCGGTTTTTCATTGGCTTGTGACCGAAGCGGCTTGCGCCGCCTTCATCGATTACAGGCCGGCTTGGCGCGTGAAGCTCAGGCTCTTGGCTTGAGCGGGGATCACGCTGCCGGCGAAGGTTTCGGGGCGCAGGTTCTGGCCGGGTGCGTGTGCAGCGGCGACGGCCTGGCTACGAACAGTGGCGCGGTCGATGGAAGCGGCCAGGACCGGGGTTGCGGTCGATGCGGCGCCTTCGTTGTCGCCGTAGGCGTTGCCGGCACGGGCGGCTGCCACGGCTTGGGGCGCCACGTCGGCGCGGCTGTAGCCGGAGGTCAGGGGCTGCACGCCTTCGTAGGTTTCTGCGTGGGCGCCAGCGGCGGCGAGCAGGGACAGAGCGGCGGCGGCGAGGATGTTCGAGGTCTTCATTTCAATTTCCTTCTTCATTGGGCTTTTGAGTGCCTCAAGTGTGCACCACGATTCCTAGGGAAAACCCTATTCAATCGAACCGCAGTGTTCATGAAATTGAAACAATGACGAGGAACTTTCTGACGCCGCTAACTCAATTGCCCTTTCATGCGCTGGAAACGTGCCGATTTGCGTGTCCGCTCCCGGCTCGACAGGCTGAACGCACATTGCGTGCCAGTTGCTAGTCTTCCTTCATGCCCGTGGCCTTGACCACGCCGCCCAGCCGCACGCGCTCTTCGTCGACGAACTTGGTGAAGCTCGCCCGCGTGCCTCCAATCGGCTCGATGCCCATGCCCTTCAGGCGCTCGACCGTAGCCGGGGCCTTCATCGCGGCGTCGACGGCCGCGGCCATCTTGTCCAGGATGGCGTCGGGCGTGCCGCGCGGCGCATGCACGCCGGCCCAGTGGGCAATACGGATTTCGGGGAAGCCCTCTTCCGCTGCCGTCGGCAGATCGGGGTACGCCGAAATGCGCTGCGTCCAGGTGCCGGCCAGCGCCTTCAGCTTGCCGCTCTTCACATAGGGCAGCACCACGATGCTGGCTTCCGAGGTGGCCTCGACCTGGCTGCCGAGCACCGCGGTGATCGACTCCGAGCCGCTCTTGTAGGGCACCACGTCGAGCTTGCTGCCGTACTTCGTCTCGAGAATGCCTTCGACGAAATGCGGCGTGCTGCCCGTGCCCGCGGTGGCCCAGTGGAAGCCGCCGCCGGACTTCTTGGAGGCCGCGACGAACTCCTTCAAGTCTTTGTAGGGCGCATTGGCCGGCACCACGATGACCGAAGGCGCCAGACCGATCATCGCAACCGGCACCAGCGCATCGTCCTTGTACGGCATGCTCTTCTTGATCATGCTGTTCGACACCACGCCGGCCGCGCTCACGAGAAAGGTGTAGCCGTCAGGGGCGCTCTTGGCGACCACGTCGGCCCCCAGGATCGCGCCCGCGCCGGGCTTGTTGTCGACGATGACCGGCTGGCCGAGCTGCTTCGACGCGCCCTCGGCCGCCGCGCGCGCCATCAGGTCGTTGGCGCCGCCAGCGGAAAAGGGAACGACCAGCCGGATCGGCTTGGTGGGCCATGCCTGGGCGGCGGCGCCCTGTGCGATCACCGACACGGCAAGCCCGATGGCCAGCGAAACAATGCGGATGGGAAACATGAGTGAGGTCTCCTGTGTTGTTGTGGGATATGAGGAAGAAGGATCGAACCCGTGACGCCGGGCGTTTTCATGATGCCACGCGCCTCCGGATATGCGACGGCGACCGCCAGGGGCCGCCCCTGCGGCAACGCGGGTGCTGCGCTCAGGAGCGCGGCCAGCCCCGTATCAGCGTGCGCAGCGCCACCCCGCCGCTGCCCTTGACCTCTGCGCGGTAGGTGCCCACCAGCGCCTCGCGCTCGGCCGCCGCCTGCGGCTCGTTGCGCCAGGCCAGCAAGGCGGCCACGTCTTCGTCGGGCGAGGCGGCCAGCAGCGCCTGCGTGACCTGCTTTTCGAATTCGCGCGCCACGATCATCAGGTTGCGCGGGCGCGTCGAGGTTACGCCGCGCGACCACAGGGTGTCCAGCGCCATGTCGAGCGTGCTGTCGGGCAAGGCGCTGAGCTGGCCGCCGTTGCCGCGCGCCAGCTGCTTGACCACTGCGCTCATCAGCAGCTGGCTCGAGAAATCGATTTCGCGCACGTCGCCCACGGCCATGCGTTCGAGCAGTTCGGTGCGCACCGGGTCGGCCGGCTTGGCGCGTTCGCGGCTGAAGAACTCGGCCTTTCCGGCCTCGCTCATGGCGGCGTAGTCGGCGCGCAGCTTCGCGAAGCGGGCGACGGCGGCCAGCACCTGGGGGCTGGGCGCGGCACCGCCGTTGCCGGCCGATGCCACTTCCTGCTGGATCGCGGCCACGGAAGCCTTGGCGCTGAATGCGCGGCTGGCGGCGGCGTCGAGTGCCTTCAGGGCCTTGTCGGCGATGGCCTGGTCGTCGGGCTCCAGCAGCTCGCGCGCACCTCGCGCCACTGCGCCCGGCGCATACGAAGCCTGGTAGCGCGCCTGCACGCCTTCGAACTGCAGCAGCGCTTCCGCGCGGCTTTGCGCCCACCCCATCAAGGGGGCCAGCAGCAACGCAAGCAACAGAAGGAAACGGGTCGGGGAAAGTCGGTTCGAAGAAAGCATGGCGCCATTATTGGCACGCCCGCATTTCCCCTCCCTTGGCCGCTCAGAACAGGCTTGCGCCGATGTTGATGAGCAGCGCCAGCACCGTCGTGTTGAACAGGTACGCGAGGATGCAGTGCACCGAGCCGATGCGCCGCAGGGGCTTCGACACGAAGGATACGTCCGCCGTCTGCCCCGAAGTGCCGATCACTGCCGAGAAGTAGAAGAAGTCGCCATAGGTCGGCACCTCGTCATCGGGAAACTGCAGCCCCGGCTTGCGCCCCTTGCTGACTGCGGCGTAGTAGTCGTGCGCATAGTGCAGCGTGAACATCATCTGCGTGAAGGCCCACGACGACATCACCGTGAGCCCGGCCAGCGCGATGTGCGCGATCTTCTCGAAGCCGTGCATGTCCTTCACCACGGCCAGCTCCCCGCCGATGGCCGCGAGGCTCGCGATGGCAGACACCACCACCAGCACCAGGATGACGATCTGCCCCTCGTCCTGCAGCTGAGCCCGGTAGCGCATGTGCTGCGGCGACGACCGGATCATCATCGTCGCGGCCAGCGCCACGTAGAGGCATGCGCCGGTGTTCCATGCAATGAGCAGCCGCGTGACCAGGTGGGCCTCGATGGCCGACGGCAGCAGGATGCCGACCGCGATGGCGATGGCCGCGGCAATGAAGAGCCGCGGCCGCGCGACCAGCGGGCGAAGAAGTGGGTGTCTTGAAGTTTTCATGTGGATCCGCAGAACGCCGTCGAGGATACGGCGCGCGCGCCGAACTGGCGACTGCGGGCGAAACTTCATCCACGCCCCAGGTTCATCTCATGGAAAGCCTCGCAGGTGCAGGCAAGCTGATCAGGGCCGTCCGGATTTGCCGGTCCGCTCGGCCGAGCCGCGCGAGCCGTCGAGCATGTCGGGCGCGAACATCGGATTGCCCTGGTGCGGCTCGATGTGCGAGAGGTTTTCCTCCACCGGCAACAGGCCGCCGAAGTCGGTGGCCGCGAAATCGGCGTCCACATGCACGCCGTGCTCGTCGCGTCGCACGAGGCCGCGGCTCTCCAGGTCGCGAATGGTCTTGTTGACCACCTCGCGCGAAAGGCCGGAGTAAGAGGCGATCACCGACTGGGTGATGCGCTTGTCGTATCCGCCGGTCACGGCCGGGGCGAGCTGGGTCAGCTGGTGCAGCACGCGGCTGACCAGGTCTTCGGACGACAGCGCGGAAATGCGGCGCAGTTGCCCGCGAATGACCGACATGCGCTTCATGGCGAGCCCCAGCAGGCCGATGGCCACTTCCGGGTACTGGCCGCACAGCTTGCGCACGGCCGCCACGGGCACGAGGTAGACCGAAGACGGCAAGGCCGCGACGAGCGTCTGCATGGCCTGGTAGCGGTCTTCGGAGAATGAGGGGCTGAGAAAGAAGTCGTCCTGGCGGATGAAGTCGGTGGTGACGTCGCCGCCGTCTTCGCGGCCGTGCGCGACCACGCGCAAGAGGCCGCCCGCCACACAGTAGATGCGGTCCGTCCATTCGTCGGCGTTGAGCACGACGTCGTTGCGCCGGTACGAGCGCAACTCGCTGCACTGGACCAGGGCCGCGCGTTCGGCGGGCGGCACTTTGGCTATGAGGGGATGCAGATACATGGCTGAAGGTTTTCCTGGCGAGAGGGCAAGCCGGAAGCGATGCGGATCGATCCGGAACCGGCGTACGGCATTGCCCAACCCGGCATGGCCCCGCCCTTGGGGCCTGCGACGCCGGACCGCACAAGCGGCCCGGGCGGACAAGAAGCCCCGGCGAGGGAAATCCCGCCGGGGCTGGAGCGGCAACCCTTAGCGGGCCGACGCGATCGTGGACACGGCGGAGTTGCCCACCGCCGTGGCGGTGACCTGGTTACCCGCGGCGCGCAGGGTGCTGCCGTTGGTCGCACCCGTCACGCCCACGCCGTAGTTCACACCCGTGGCCGTCGCGACGATGGCGCCGCTGTTGGTCTGGTAGTTGCCGATGGCGGCGGTCGGGCGACCGGTGGCCGGTGCCGTCACGGTCAGCGTGTTGGTCGCGCTGTTGCCGTACGCCTGCGCGGCCACGGTGTTGCCCGTGACAGCCGCCGTGCCGTTGGTCAGCCCCGGCACGGTGCCCACGGCCTGGCCGTTGAGCGCGACTTGGTAGGTCCCCGTGGCGTTCGACGTCACCGCACCCGAGTTGCCCTGGGTGTTCAGCACGGCGGCCGTGGCCTGCGTGGTACCCAGCGTGCTGCCGGCCGTACCCGCGGTCGAAGCGCCGTAGCTGCTGCCGGCCGCGACGTTCAGCGCGTTGGTGGCCGAGTTCCCGCGAGCCAGCGACGTGGTGCTGTTGCCGTCGATCGTCACGCCGCTGTTCAGCGCCGCGGCCGAGGCCGGTGCGGTGCCGTTCAGCTGGAACGTGGCCGAGGTGGTGGCGTTGGACGCCACTGCCGCGGAGCTGCTCTGCGTGTTGACCAGGCCGGCGTTGGCGCCTTGCAGCGCCGCACCGTTCAGGGCCACGCTGTTGTCGGCGCGGTTGGCGGAGGCTTCTGCCGCGGTGCTGTTGCCGGTCACGGTCACGCTGCTGTTCGCCAGGCCCGCGGTGGCGGCTGCCACCTGGTCCTGGTTGTACAGGCGCGTGCTGGCCGTGCTGCTCACGCTGGTGGAGGCAACCTGGTTGTTGTTCAGCACATGGTCGCCGGTGGCGGTGGCCGGGTTCAGGGTCGCGTTGACGGCGGCGCCGACGGGCGTGACGTTGGTGCCGGTGACGGCCAGCGTGTTGGTCACGTCGTTGATCACGCCGAGCGACACGTTCTTGTTGCCCGAAAGAGCAACCGACGAGTTCGACACCGCACCCGGTGCGTACAGCTCGAGTGCCGAGCCGGCCGACACCGCAGCCGCGCTGCTCTGCTGCGACGCCAGCGCCGTGGTGGCCTGCACGCTGTTGCCGCTCAGTGCCACGCTGTTGGCCGCCGTGTTGGCGACCGCGCTGCCGCGCTGGCTGTTGTTCGACACGCTCAGGGTCGAGCCGGAGATGGCCGCGCCCGCGGTTGTGTCGATGGCATAGGTGCCGAACAGGCTGGTCGTGAGACTTGCGCCTTCGTTCACCTGCTGCACGTTCGACAGCGCATGGTCGGCCTGCGCACCGGTGCCGGAACCCAGCGGCAGCGTGCCCGCCGTTGCCACGGTGGCGCCGCTGCCCGCAGCGATGTTGCCGCCGGTGACGGACACGCTGTTGGTGGCGGTGTTGCCGGTGACCGCGCCGTTGGCGGTGTTGCCGTTGACGCTCAGCTGCGAGTTGGTGACCGCGCCGGCCACGGCGACGGTGACGCCGCCCTGGTTCGCAACGGCTGCCGTTGCGGGCGTGCCGGGGATGGTGGCCGAGAACGGGGCTGTGCCGCCGCTGTTGATAGCGACGAACGACGACAGCGGAATCGTGCCGAGAAGCGTGGCCGGGCCGCTGATGTTGCCGCCGGTGATGGTCCAGCCGTTGGCCGTCAGATAGTTGATCTGTGCAGTCGTCAGGCCCAACGTCGCCACCGTCAGCGTACCGCCCGTCAAGGTCACCTGGCTGTCCGCGACGTTGCCGATCAGACCACTGCCGGTTGCATTGAAATTGAACGGCGCTGCCGGCGTACCGGGGCTACCCGGGATGCCCGCCAACCCGATCAGCGCATTCACGTCGGCACTGGTGCCTTGCGAGTTCTGCAGCGCGCCCGAAGTGGCGATGGTGGTGCCGGCAAGCGTCAGGCCGTTGGTGGCGCTGTTGCTCGTTGCGGCGGCGCTGGAGCTGTTGCCGTTGGACGCGACCGTGGAGCCCGTGACCGAGCCGCCGATGTCCGTGCGCACCTGTGCGGCGAGGGGCGAAGCCGGGTTCGTGGTCGTGTCACGCTGGGTGGCGGTGACGGAGCCCGAGCCGGTCTGCACGTTCTGCACGCTGAACGAAGCATCGGTGATCAGCTGCCCGACGTTCGACACAGCGCCCTGGCGAACACCTGCGGTGCTTGCGGTGGACAGCGAATTGCCCGTCACCGACAGCGTGTTGCCGCTCGCGCGGTTGCCGTAGGCCAGCGCCTGGATCTGGTTGGTCGACGTCGAGACCGAGGAGTTCGCAAGGTTGTCCTCGATGCTCGTGTTCACCACCGAGCCACCGGACGCGGCTGCCTCGACGGCACCGGCCGCGTTCTGCACGCTGGTCACGTTCGCCACCGACGAGAAGCCGGTGGTCGTCAAGCCGGTGCCCAGCGCGAGCTTCGCGCCGTTGGCCACGTCGTTGCCGTAGGCCGCGCCGACGAAGGCGTTGCCTTCATTGGTGACGGTGCCGCGCGTGACGTTGCCTTCAACCAGCACTTGCAGTGCGCTCACCGGCAGGATCTGCGCGGTGCCCGATGCGCTGGCGGTCACGTCGCCGAGCGCCGACTGGCTGCTCAGCACGCCGTAGCCGGCGATGACGTTGTTGCCGGCAGCGAACACGACCGAAGCGGGTCCACCCGCCGCAGCCACGTTGGCGCCGTTGGCCGCGACGTTCAGGGTGTTGGATGCCGAATTGGCGTAGCCGACAGCACGCTGCAGGTTGTTGGTCAGCGCCACGCTGGTGTCGGTCGAATGCGTGCCGAGGTACGCGGTGGCCGTGGCACCGACGAGTTCGGCCTGCACCGGCGAGTTGCCGTCGACGACCTGCACATTGGCCACGCCGGCGCCCGAGCCCACGCTGGTGCCGGTCAGCGACAGCGCATTGCCCGCGCTGTTGCCGACAGCCACCGCTTCCTGGGTGTTGCCGTTGACCGCGAAGGCACTCGCCTTGATGGTGTCGCCGCCGGTGCCGCGCGAATCGGCGCTCAGGCCGAGGACGGAGAGAGCGTTCGTGGCGCTGACCGCGGCGCCGTAGTTGCCTTGCAGGTTCGACACCGTTGCCGCGCCGTTGGCGTTCACGTTGCCGTCGGGCGTACTGCCGCCGTTGAGGAATGCGGTCCCGACCAGGGGCATTGCATTCGCTTCGAGCGACAGGTTCTGGCTCACGCTGCTGCCATAGGCTGTGGCCGCGATGCGGTTGTTGCCCACGGTCAGCGTGCTGGCGTTGTTGGTGCCATTCTCGGAACCGGAAATCACGCCGACAGCCGACGGGCCGGTGCTGGCTTCCACGCTGGCGCGGTAGTTGCTCTGCTGGCTGGCCAGCGCGGCGGTGGCTGCAAATGCAGCCGCGTTATTTCCGCTGGCAATGGCGCTGGAAGCCGCGTTGCCGGTGGCAGCCGAGGTCACGCTGTTGCCCGACAGGTTGACCGAGCCGTTGTCGATCGACTGCACCGCGGCACCGATGAACGTGCCCTGCGTCTGGCTGGAAAGCGAGACGCCGACATTGCCCTGGCTGTTGAGAATCGCCAGGTCGGCCGCCACGACGTTCGACAAGGCGCCGCCGTTGAAGCTTGCGTTGTTGAAGCCCGGGCCGCCGGAGCCGGTGACGGACATGCCGTCGCCCAGCACGATCCGGTTGCCCGCCACGCCCGCCGCGCCCAGCGACTCATTGCCGGTGGCCGCGCTCGACACGGTGTTGCCCTGGACCGAGAGACCGCCCGTCAGCGTGTTGGTGACGCCCGGGGCGTTGCCGGCCACGGTCGCGCCGATGGTCGTGCCTTCGGTGACAGCGCTGTGGGTCACGCCGACGCCGGCAGCCTGGTTCAGCTGCAGGTTCGACACGACGGCCGAGCCGACGAACGTGGGCGCGCCGCCGGGCTGGATGCTGGCCGTGCTGGTCGCGGCGTTGCCCTTGAGAGTGGCCGAGACCGTGTTGTTGTCGAGCACCGGACCGGCAGTCACGGTAGCGGTGGCGGGAGAGGTCAGGCTCAGCGTGACCTCGTTCTCGCCGGCCGTCGCGCTGGAGGCGGCGCCCGTGCCCATCTGCGCCGAGGTGATGGCGATGCTGCCTTGCGCGGTGGCGGAGTTGCCGCCGGGCGTGTAGCTGATGCTCGTGATGCCTGCCGTCCCGGAGGTGTAGTCGTTCGGCACCGTGCCGGCGATCGTCGAGGAGCCGCTGTTCAGCGTGGTGCTGGCCGCGATGGTGTTGGCCGTGTTCGAAGCGCTGCCGCTGGTGAAGCCGGTCAGGTCGACCTTCACAACGTTGTTGTTGGCGGTGCTCGACACCACGCCGCTGTTGGTCTGCACGCCGAGCGAAGCCGAGCCTTCGGCGCTCGAGTCGGGAACATTGCCGGTCAGCGACAGGTCGATCGCGTTGGTGAAGGTGTTGCCGATGGCGGTGGGCTTGACCTGGTTGTTGGTCGTCGTGTTGCTGGTGCCGGCCTGCGGGCCGACCACGGTGACGCCGGTCGTCGTGTCCGAGGTGTCGGCGGAAATACCGACGGTGTTGCCCTGCACGCTCTGCACGGTCTTGTGGCCCGTGACCGTCACTGTGGACGGGGTGCCGAAGCTCACATCAGCGGCTTGCGCGCCGCTGCCCATCAGCATGGCGAGCACTGCAAGGCCGACGCTGCCGAGCGCCGGGGTGCCGGCGCCGTGATTCTTGCGATTCTTCTTCATGGATTTTCCTTTTTGGATCGGATGACTGACTCGATCCCGAAGGGGACCGATCTGGAAACGTGATGCGTTGTGGTGGTGGTGGTGCGGTTGGGGACTCGGTGTCGGTTACTTCCCTCCGGTTGCGTTCTCCTCGCGGACCGTGCGGGCCGGTCCACCCCTCCCCGCGCCCTGCACGCGGAGCTTGGCGATCTCCTGCAGGCCGGGACCGTCGCGATGGATCGACGTGTCCGCCTTGTCAGGCCGCCATGTGACGTTGATGCCGCCGGGGGCGATCCCGCGCGACGCGAGCGCGGACGTGACCACGCCGATGCGCTGGTCGGTCAACATGTCGCGCTTGCCGGCGTCCCAGTTCTCGGTGTCGCGTGCCACGAGCACGACTTCGGTCGCGCCCTTGGCGGCGGCCGCGGCGATCTGGTCGAGCAGGTTCAGCGTGCCGCCCGTGAGCGCGGCGGCGCCGAACTCGAACGGGATCTGCACGCTGGAACCCGACAGGCTGGCGCCGGTCTGGCTGGCCGCGTTGACGGCCTCGCCCTGCTGCACCGGCGTGCCGGCCGAATCGACCAGCGGGTTGGCGACCCTGCGCAGCTTCTCGGCCGGCACCATCTGCAGCTGGTCGTTCATGCGCATGCCCAGGCAAGGCTCGGGGTCGACCTTGGAGACGGCGGCCACCAGGCGCACCACGCCCTCTTCGAGCGCGGCACGCACGCCCATCTGCACGGGTTCCTGGCCCTTGGCGCCGACGTCGATGTCGTAGAGCTTGCTGCCGAAGAAGCGGAAGACGTTGAAGCCGACCTCGTAGCCGTTGAACTGCTTGGTCAGGCTGATGGTCTTGACGATCATCAGCGTCTTGGTGTCGACGATGCGCAGGTCCACGCCCACCGACTGGCTGAAGGTGCGCGCCTTGATGCCCACCTGGTTCACCGCGACTTCGGCGCCGCCGGAGTTGATGTTGTAGTTGAGCTCGGTGATGCCGCCGACGATGAAGTAGTCGGACTTGTTGATGGAACCGCCGAAGTACGGCAGCCACGGCACCACCTGCCCGCCGTTGGGGCCGGCGAGCTGGTGCGTGCGGCCGTCGCCGAGCTGGCGGCGGTCGGCATAGCCGAGCTCGCGTTCGGCGATGACGGGGTCGAAGCGCTCGGCCACCTGCACCGCGCCGCCGAGCTTGCCGAGTGCCGAATACACCATCAGCGCGCCGCCCTGCGTGATGGCATTGCCTTCGTTGATGCTGTACTTGCCGGTGTAGTCCTTCACGTCGCCCACGGTGATGACGATGGGCGGGCGCTGCATGGCGGCCACGTGGTCGCCGAAGCAGGCGAGCACGGGCTCCATCGGCGTGATGTTCTCGCGCACGGCGGGGCCGAGGACGATGGGCGCCTCTTTCGGCGCAAGCTGCTGCTGCGGCGCGGTCACGCAACCGGCCAGGCTCATGACGGCGGCTGCCGCCAGCAGGCCGCGCGACGCGGCCGTTTTCTTGACGCGCGGCAATGCGCGGATCGACTCGAACGTGATCATTCTTTCTTCTTCCCTGTCAGTTGAGCGCGCCGAATGCGCATGCCGAGCTGCCGCCGACGCTGGCGCTCTGGTTGCCGGTGTTGGTCTGGTTGGAGTTCAGGGCCTGGCTGGACCAGCCCTGCACGCTGCTGCTGGTGGACCCGTTCACGAAAGAGCCGACGGTGCCGGTGTTGGCCTGGCCCGTCGTCACCGTGCCCGCGCCGCCATAGCCCGTGTTGGCATTGCCCGTGGAATTGGCGGCCGGTCCGCTGGTGCTGGGCGAATTGGCGACCGTGCTGTTGGTGCCCTGGTTGCCCTGTGCCGTGGCCGTGATGTCGCAGTTGTATTGCTTGCCGACGTAGTTGTTGGTGGTGTAGTTGGCCGCCCCGTAGCTGCCGGCCTTCTTGCGCTGGATCATGTCCTGCACCGCGGCCTGGTTGGCCTTGTCCGCGGAGGTCTGGAACTGCCAGGCGCTGTTCTCGCCCACGTTGTTGGCCGAAGCCCCCGCTGCCGCGACCACGAAGAACGCATGCACACCCACTTGCATGAAGTGCCTGAGCGAAACGAAAGACAAGCGCTGGCGCAACCGGAGGTGGCGCGCGCCGGGGGGAACCTGGACGAGTTGGGTAGGCATAGGATTTCTGCGGGAGAGAGGAAACGTTGAAAGGAGAAGCGGTGTCATGCGCGCGTCGTGCTGCGCGCATCGGGCATGCGCAACGCGGCTTCGAGCGCCAGGTACTGGGCCTTGGCGACGATGTCGTCCGCACTCGCGTTGTCCGAGTGCATGACGCATTGCTGCATCAGGTCTTGCACTGCGCGTTGCAGCTGGAGCAGCTCGGTGTTCAACCGGGCAAGGCGAAGGTGCAGGTCCGTAGGCATGTTCATGAGAAGTCCACCTGTTGGCGCCGGGCGGCCGGCGCCTCGGCGTGGCTTTGCGGCTCGCTGCCGCGAACGCTGTAACCCTGAAGCCACTGCGCGCCCGCGGCCAGGGCAACGTGCACGTCGTCCTCGCGCTCGACGCCGTCGACCACCACGTGCGTCGCGAAGTGGCTGCACAGCGAGACCATTCCCTGCAGGCACTCGCGGCCGAAGGCGCTGCTGCGTGCACGGCGCAGGAAGGAAGCGTCGAGCTTCACGATGTCGGGGCGGCAGGCCTGCACGGCCGCCAGGTTGTCGCCGCCGCCGCCGAAGTCGCGCAGCGCGATGCGGCAGCCGCGCAACTGCAGCTGCACGCAGAAATCGCGCGCCGCCTCGAGGTCGGGCAGGCCGCTGCTGCCGGTGATCTCGATCACCAGGCGCGAGGCCAACGCAAACTCTTCGTCGAGCGCCGACAGCAGCGAAGCCCACCAGTGATCGGGCTTGGCGCTCTGCGCGCTGATGCGCACGCCGATGTGCGCCGAAGGACGCAGCCTCAGGGCCTCCATCGCGCGCCGCAGCACGAGGCGGTCGAAGGCGCGCGCAAGGCCAAGGCGCTGCAGGCATGGCAGGAACACCTCCGGCGCGAGCGACGCGGGCTCTCCGCGGCTCGGCGCGATGCGCGGGCGGCCCTCTCTGTAGAAGATGGTGGCGATGCCGCCCGCGTGCACCACGGGCTGCCATCCGAAGCTCAGCCCCTGGGCCAGCACGGCCTCGCTGACGTGCACGGCGACGTCCATGTCGGCGCGGTAGCGCTGGCGCCATCCGTCCGCCCTGCTCTCGCCCGACTCGGGGAAAGGCTGCGCGGTCCACAGCGTGAGCTCGATCTCGGCGGTGCCGAGTTCCTCGGGGGGGCGCACCTCGATCCAGTCGGCATGCAGCTGCGCCATTGCGGCGATCCCGCCGGCGCGCACCGGCTCCGCGCCGAGTTCGGCCAGCAGCGTCTCAAGCTCGCGGCTCACGGACGAGCCGGCGCGCACCGTGCCGGCCGCGAAGGCATCGTTGGCCCAGAGCAGGAAGCAGTCGTCGCGCAGGCGGGCGAGATCGGTCTCGGCCGAACACAGGAAATTCGCGCACAGGCGGCGCTGGATCTCGCGGCTGGCGCTCGATGCGAAATCTTGTCCGTAGGCCTCGGCGAGGTGCGGCAGGTTCGCGATGAAGACGTAGGCGCAAGGCCTGTGCCGCGGCTGGCGCGCGAAGAGCTCGGCGGGCACGGTGGAAACGAAGGGCACCGAGTCCGCATAGGGAATGCGCATCGTGTCCTGCGTGTCGCTCGCGTCGCGAGGCGGGCGGTCGTTTGCCGCGTCGCCCGTCGCCGACGCACGCGGTGCCCAGCCGGCGGGCAGGTCCGCGCCGAGAGGCCAGGTTGTCAGCGGAGAGAGAGCAGGCATTGCATCCTCGGTCGAAAATTTCTGCGTCGAAGTCACACAAGAGAAGAAGGAGCCACCGCGTTTCTTGCGGCAACAGTCGGCCATCCCACGTCGCAACGCGGGTTCGAACCGGACTTTTGGAAACTCGACGCGCAGGCGACAGCCGTCACACGACGGGCCTTCTTTTCAGGAGGCCTCGCGATCGGCTATCGGGTCACGGCGAGGTGGTGCGCAGCGTCAGGCGGAGAACGCCAGCGCTCGCGCTCTGGCAGCTAGGAATAAGGCATGGACGTGGCCCTCGACTCATCGGCGCCACGCGTTCGTGAGGCAGACCCGCACACGGCATGGCGTGGCTTGTACGTTCGGAAGAACGGGGATCTTTGAACCATCACGTTGCAAGCTCCGTAGGACATTTGAAACAAAATGAATACTACGGATTACAGTAGCCGTTGGCATTCGCTTTCGGCCCGTGGATGTGTTCCTGCTCACATTTGTAAACAATGTTCGAAGAACACCGGACGGCTCACGGGGACTGAGCTGGAGCGAGAGCGAACTGGCGCAATGGCTGTGCGAACGGCTCCGGGAGCCGTTCCGCCATCAGATCAACCGGCCGGTGTGGGCTTCAGGCCCCGGGCACGATCACATGAAGCTGGGCAACGATCACCACCGCGCCTGCGAGAGAGATGGCGCCGCCGATGAGCTTTCTGAATGTCTTCATGATGTTCTTCCAAGCTTGTCCAAGGAGAACATCGATGGTGCCGCGTTTGCCATCGCGCGTGGTTTGGCAATCTTCATGCGCGGGATAGGAAAAACATGGGCAAATGAAGATCTGCCGCAACCGTGGACTGCGTGAGGGAGTCCACGACCGCATCCCAAAGCCCGCCTTGCGCGGGCTTTCTTCATTTGAGCCTCAGTGCAACTGCATCCGCGCTTCGACGTCGAGCAGCGAAATCCGTTCTCTTGCGAACTGGCTGGCCCGCAGCCGCACACGTGCCAGCGCGGCTTCCAGCGACGGCTGCTGCATGAAGACCAGAACGCCCCACTTGAGCCCCTGCAGGCTCAGTTCGGCGACACCAGCGTAGCGGCCATTGGTGGTTTGCTTGATATCGATCCGGCTCGACCACCCGTCGGGCAGTTCGACCAGAAGTTGTTGTTGTTGCGTTGAACTCATGCGCCGAGAATAGGCCGGGGGCAATGTCACACCAAGGAATTAGTTCCTTGGTATGAGAAGAAGATTTTTCGAGTGGCGCGATCGTTCTCTCGCCTTCCTCGTCGCCCGCCGCCCTACCGCACTACACGCGCTGGCTGCATCCGGTCGATGTACCGAAAACCCGAGGCGGCGCGGGAGCCTCCACGAGCTGCGGCAGCACATGAATTCCGTCCTCGTCGCGTCGCACGAGCCCCCTGCTCTCCAGACTGCGCATCGTCTTGTTGACCACCTCGCGCGAGAGCCCCGAGTAAGAGGCGATCACCGACTGCGTGATGCGCCTGTCGTAGCTGCCAGCACCTGCTGGTGCCAAGTGGGTCAACTGCTGAAGCACGCGGCTCACCAAGTCTTCGGTCGGCAGTTCCGACACGCTGCGCATCTGCCCGCGAATGCCGGACATGCGATTCATCGCAAGCCCCAGGAGACCGAGCGCCACCTCTGAATGCTTCGCGCACAACTCGCGCAGTGCTGCGGCGGGAACGAGATACACCGACGACGGCAGCACCGCGATCAAGCCCTGCCTGGCTTGGTACCTGTCCTCGCTCAAGGATGGGCCGAGGAAGAAGTCGTCGGGACGAATGAAATCGGTCGTGACGTCCGTGCCGTCGCCGCCGCCCGGGGCCGCTACGCGCAGCAGGCCATTCGCGACACAGTAGATGTGGCTTGTCCAATCACCGGCAGCGAGAACCGGGGCGTTGCGCCGGTATGAGCGCAGTTCGCTGGACTGAACGAGCGCGTCGCGCTCGAGGGTGGGCAACTTGGCAAGAAGTGGATGCAGGTACATGACGGGAAGCGGTCTCCGGGCCGCCGCGACGTTGGCGTCGCAAGGCGGATACAGAGAGTGCTCGCTCGTCATCCACGGACTTGACAGGACGTCTCAGTCCGGAGACCAACCCTCTTCCGATTCGGTACTTTTTGGCAGTTCTCGGCGATATCTAGCCGGAGCCCTTCAAGAAGAGCGCTATCTATGCGTGCAGAAAAGCCTGCATCACTCCCGAGCGCTTGAGATCCACTCCCGCACGAAGTGGGCCGCCCGCGCACATGCGCGCTCGAAGGCGCCGTCCCAGGTCAGTTGCTGGGTGATGACCAACGCGCACTTCTGCACACCACTGAGGCTCAGCCTGGCAATGCCGGCATAAGAGCCATGAAGGGTGCGAACGATCTCGAAATCAGCAGTCCAACCATCGGGCAGGTCAAGAATGTGGGTTGGTGCTCTCATCATGGTCTTGAGGATAAAAGGCACCGTCCCGTAGGCACAGGAACTAGTTCACAAGCGCCAATCTGCTCGTCGAGCATTGCGCACAACCTTTGCCAATCGTGAAAAACATCTCGTCCAAGACTGAGGGCGTCAGTGTCACCGCAGGTCCAGGCCGGGTGAACCTCTGCTTGTCACGCGCAAAGAAAAACGGCCTACGCCTTGTGAGCGTAAGCCGTTGTTCCATCTACTGATTTGGTCGGTGTGAAAGGATTCGAACCTTCGACCCCTTGCACCCCATGCAAGTGCGCTACCAGGCTGCGCCACACACCGAAGCTCTCAATTATAGCTGTGAAAATTCAGTGTCCGACGGTCAGCAGCTCACGAATTTCAAAGAGTTCGCGTCGAAGGTTCAGCAACTGCGACAGATCGGCCATCTTCGGCGCAGCGGCAGCCACGGGTGCCGGCGCATCTTGCACCGCCGCATCGAATTCTTCCCGTTCGATCTCGATCGCTTCCATGCCTTCGAGCGGCAGTTCGCCACCGGCCTTGCGGCGATCGCGCTCACCTTGCACCAGTTCTTGCAGCTTGTTGCGTGCACCGCTGATGGTGAAGCCTTGGTCGTAGAGCAGGTCGCGGATACGGCGGATCATCAGCACCTCGTGGTGCTGGTAGTAGCGGCGGTTGCCGCGCCGCTTCATGGGCCGCAGTTGCGTGAACTCCTGCTCCCAATAGCGCAGCACGTGCGGCTTGACGCCGCAGAGCTCGCCCACCTCACCGATGGTGAAGTAGCGTTTGACAGGAATCGGCGGGAGCGTTTTCTCCATTGAAATCAAGACTGTGCGCGGGAAACCTTAGAGATTACTCTACGCAAGCGCGCAGCACCAAGCACTATTCATTCACTCGGTGCCAAGGCTCCACTCGACTTCGGTCGCCGCACCGCCCTGCGGCTCGATGCTGCCGTGAATCTGTTCCTTGAGCTTGGCGCTCGCGTGGAAAGTGGCCACGCGGCGCTCACCGATCGGAATGGCTTCGCCGGTACGCGGATTGCGCCCAGGCCGCGGCGCCTTCACGCGGATCTGGAAGTTGCCGAAGCCCGAGATCTTCACGTCCGTGCCTTCGATGAGGCTCCTTGCCACGAGCTCGAAGAACGCCTCGACCATGTCCTTGGACTCACGCTTGTTCAGGCCGATCTGCTCGAACAGCAGGTCTGCCAGGTGCGCCTTGGTGAGCGCAGGCGTTTCCAGGGCCTCGAGCGTGAAGTCGGCAGCATTCATTCTCTTCATCCTCTCAAGCGGCCGCCGAGCCTGGCGCCCAATTGTTCGACGATGGCACGCACCGCAGGCTCAACTTGCTCGTCCGTCAGCGTGGCGCTGTCGCTCTGGAAGCTCAGGCGCACCGCCATGCTCTTCTCGCCCTGTGCCAGCGCGCCGGGCGCAGCCACGGCGCCATCGCGCAGCGGCTGGGGACGGTAGATGTCGAACAGCGTCGCATCGCGCAGCAGGCCCTGCGCGGCCGTGGCCGCGCGGATGGTCTGCATCAGCGCGTCGTGCGTGACGGCTTCGGCCACGACGACGGCGATGTCGCGCTCCACGGCCTGGTGCTTGGGCACCGGCTGCGCCACGGGCACGGGGCGCGCCGTCACTGCGTCGAGATCGAGTTCGAACAGCACCGGCGCCTGGGCAAAGTCCCACTTCTGGCGCCAGCGCGGATGCAGTTCACCGACGAAGCCGATGTCCTTGCCGTCGACCAGCACGCGTGCCGAACGGCCCGGGTGCAGCGCGGGATGTTCTGCTGCCTCGAAGCTCGGCACCAGCGGCGCGAGCAGTGCTTCCACGTCACCCTTGACGTCGTAGAAGTCGATGCGCTCGGGCTTGCCGTCCCAACGCGCTTCGTCGGCATCGCCCCACGCAAGGCCCGCCACGCGCATCGGCTGATGAACGCCGCGCACGGTGCTGTCGGTGGTGGCGACACTGTCGTCGCGCAGGTAGACACGGCCCAGCTCGAACACTCGCACGCGCGGCGCCTTGCGATCGAGGTTGAACTTGAGCACCTGCAGCAGCGAACCCAGCAGCGACGAACGCATCACGCTCATCTGGCTGGCGATCGGGTTCAACAGCTTGATCGGATTGGCATTGCCGGCAAGGTCCTGCTCCCAATGCGCCTCGACGAAACTGAAGTTGATCGTTTCCTGATAGCCCAGCGCCGCAACGGCGCGGCGCACCGCAAAGCGGCCGCGCTGCGCCTCGGGCCGCACACGGGCCGTGATCGGCGCGAGCGGCGCGGTGGTCGGCAGGTTGTTGAAGCCGATCAGGCGCGCCACTTCTTCGATCAGGTCTTCTTCGATGAGCAGGTCGAAGCGATGCGGCGGCGGGGTCACGGTCAGCGTGCCTTCGCCTTCGGTGATGGCAAAGCCCAGCCGGTTCAGCGCGTCGGCGCATTGCGCCTGCGTCAGCGGCATGCCGATCACGCGCGCGGCGCGCGCCACGCGAAGCGTGACGGGGACGGCCTCGGGCACGTGCAGTTTCTGGTCGTCCATCGCGCCGGCCTGGCCGCCGCAGATTTCGACGATCAACTGAGTGATGCGCTCGATGATCTGCACGGTGCGGCTCGGATCGACGCCGCGCTCGTAGCGATGGCCGGCGTCGGTCGAGAAGTTGAAGCGGCGCGAGCGGCCCTGCACGGCGGCAGGCCACCAGAACGCGGCCTCGACGTAGATGTTCTGCGTGTCGTCCGAAACGGAGGTGGCGTCGCCGCCCATGATGCCGGCGAGCGACTCGACCTCGCGGTCGTCGGCAATCACACCGACCTTGTCGTCCACCGTGATGGTCGTGCCATTGAGCAGCTTGAGCTGCTCGCCCGCCTTGCCCCAGCGCACGGTGAGGCCGCCATGGATCTTGTCGAGGTCGAAGATGTGGCTGGGCTGGCCGTACTCGAACATCACGTAGTTCGAGATGTCGACGAGCGGCGTCACGCTGCGCTGGCCGCAGCGCGCCAGGCGCTCGACCATCCATGCCGGCGTGGCCACCCTGGTGTTCACGCCGCGCACGATGCGGCCCGAGAAGCGGCCGCAAAGCTCGGGCGCCTCGACCTTGACGGGCAGCACGTCGCTGAACGACGTGGCCGCCGGCGCGATGGCCGGCGTCTTGAGCGGCGCGCCGGTGAGCGCGGCGAGTTCGCGTGCCACGCCGTACACGCTCAGGCCGTGCGCCAGGTTGGGCGTGAGCTTGAGGGTGAGCAGCGAGTCGTCGAGCTTGAGCACATCGCGCACGTCGGCGCCGATGGGCGCGTCGGCAGCGAGCTCGAGCAGGCCGCCATGGTCTTCGCTCAGGTGCAGTTCTCGCGCCGAGCACAGCATGCCCTGGCTCTCGACGCCGCGCAGCTTGCCCAGCTTGATGAGGAAAGGCTTGCCGTCTTCACCCGGCGGCAGTTCGGCGCCGACGAGAGCGCACGGCACCTTGATGCCGACGCGCGCATTGGGCGCGCCGCACACGATGTTGAGCAAGGCGCCCTGCCCCACGTCGACCTGGCACACACGCAGGCGATCGGCATTCGGGTGCTGCTCGGCTTCCTTGATTTCGCCGACCACGATGCGCGTGAAGGGCGGCGCGACCGGACGGCGCTCTTCGACCTCGAAACCGCCCATGGTGAGCGTTTCGGCCAGTTCGGCGCTGTCGAGGGGCGGATTGCAGAACTCGCGCAGCCAGGATTCCGGGAATTGCATCTCTTCGATCTCGATCTGGTTTTTCTATGTATGGAGGGGGCTTACTGGAACTGCGAGAGAAAACGCAGGTCGCCGTCGAAGAACAGGCGCAGGTCGTTCACGCCATAGCGCAGCATCGTGAGCCGATCAGGGCCCATGCCGAAGGCGAAGCCGATATACCGCTCGGGGTCGAGGCCCATGTTGCGCACCACGTTCGGATGCACCTGGCCCGAACCCGACACCTCGAGCCAGCGGCCAGCCAGCGGGCCGCTGGCGAACTGGATGTCGATCTCGGCGCTCGGCTCGGTGAACGGGAAGAAGCTCGGGCGGAAACGCAGCACGAGGTCGTCGCGCTCGAAGAAGGTGCGGCAGAAGTCGGTGAAGACGACCTTGAGGTCCTTGAAGCTCACGTTCTCGCCGAGCCACAGGCCTTCGCACTGGTGGAACATGGGCGAATGGGTGGCGTCGCTGTCGACGCGATAGGTGCGGCCCGGCGCGATCACGCGGATCTCGGGCGCCTTCACGGTGCCAGTGGTGTCGGCCGCCGCGGCGGCGAACTCGGCGGCGTACTTCTTGATGTGCTGATGCGCATAGCGCACCTGCATCGGGCTGGTGTGCGGACGCAGGTTGTAGGGAATGCCGTCGTCGCCGTTGATGTCGACGTAGAAGGTGTCCTGCATCGAACGCGCAGGATGGTTCGGCGGGTTGTTGAGCGAGGTGAAGCTGTGCCAGTCGCTTTCGATCTCGGGGCCGTCGGCCACGTCGAAGCCCATGCTCGAGAAGATTTCCTCGATGCGCTCCAGGGTGCGGCTCACGGGATGCAGGCCGCCCGGAATGCGGCGGCGGCCGGGCAGGCTCACGTCGAGGGCTTCGGCGCGCAGTTGCAGGGAGAGTTCTTCGTCGGCCAGTTGCTGGCGGCGATCGGTCAGCGCGGCCTCGATGGCCTGCTTGGCCACGTTGATCGCCGCGCCGCGGGACTTCTTCTCTTCGACGCTCAGCGCGGCCATGCCCTTCATCAGCTCGGTGATGCGGCCCGACTTGCCGAGGAACTGGGCCTTGGCGTTTTCGAGCTCTGCGGGCGTTTTCGCTTCGGCGAAGGCGGCGCGTGCGGTGTCGACAAGGGAGTCCAACTCGTTCATAGCAACAAAAATCTTCGAGGGGAAATAAAAAAGAGCTGGAGCCTTTTAAAGCGCCAGCCCTTGAGCCGTGGGCGCAGGAAGCCGCCCGGAGGCGGCAGCCTGCTGTGCAGAATCAAGCAGCCAGCTTGGCCTTGACCTGCTCCACGATGCCGGCAAATGCGGCCTTGTCGTGCACGGCGATGTCCGCAAGCATCTTGCGGTCGATCTCGATACCGGCCTTGCGGATGCCATTGGCGAACTGGCTGTAGGTCAGGCCCAGTTCACGCGAGGCGGCGTTGATACGCGCGATCCACAGCTGACGGAACACGCGCTTCTTGGTACGGCGGTCACGGTAGGCGTATTGGCCCGCCTTCATCACCGCCTGTTTGGCGATGCGGAAGACATTGCCGCGACGACCGCGGAAACCCTTGGCGAGTGCGAGAACTTTCTTGTGGCGGGCGCGAGCCGTTACACCACGTTTGACGCGAGGCATGTGTGTACTCCTTGTTCGTCTGAGTTAAATGCCACGGCCGGGCAGCATGGCGGCGACAGAAACCATGTTGGTTTCATGCACTGCGACTGCACCACGCAGGTGACGCTTGTTCTTGGTGGTCTTCTTCGTCAAGATGTGACGCTTGAAGGCTTGACCGCGCTTGACGGTGCCACCGGGACGAACGCGGAAACGTTTTTTCGCGCTGCTCTTGGTCTTCATTTTGGGCATGTGAATGCTCCTTTAGTTTGTGCTCGTGAGGCGCCATGGATGCTCCACGGACTTGTTGGCCCCGAGACACTTCTTTATCTCGCCCCTGCCAGCCCTTCTTGCGAAGCGCCGGCAAAGGCGAAATCCCTTCAAAACCTCTCGACCGCAGACCTCAGGCCGCCGCAGGCGTCGCCGCCGGTGCAGCAGCGTCAGTCGCAGGCTTTGGCGCTCCGCCACCAGCCTTCTTGCGCCCTGGCGCGATCATCATGATCATCTGCCGGCCTTCGAGCTTCGGGAACTGCTCGACCATGATCAGGTCGCCCAGTTCGTCGCGAATGCGTTGCAGCAGTGCCAGACCCAGCTCCTGGTGCGTGATCTCGCGGCCGCGGAAGCGCAGCGTGATCTTGCATTTGTCGCCGTCTTCAAGAAAGCGCTTGATATTGCGCATCTTGATGTTGTAGTCGCCATCGTCGGTACCGGGGCGGAACTTGATTTCCTTGACCTCGATGACCTTCTGCTTCGACTTCGCCTCGGCCGCCTTCTTCTGCTCGTGGTACTTGAACTTGCCGTACTCGATCAGGCGGCACACCGGCGGATTGGCCGCCGCGACGACCTCCACCAGATCCACGTCCTGCTCACCGGCAAGGCGCAATGCCTCGGCAAGACTCACGACACCCAATTGCTCGTTATCCGGGCCGATCAGGCGGACTTCCGGGGCCATGATTTCCCGGTTCAGGCGGTGTTGGCGTTCCTCGCGGTGGCGGCGGTCGCGAAATGCAGTAGCGATGGTCAGAATCCTTCAAAATTTGCTACAAAATTTGTAGCGAACGCCGTTCAGTCCTCGCGGACAAGCGGCACGATTTGGCAAGGAAACATATAGGGTGTTTCAGAGACAAATCAACGCTTGTCAGCAACATCCTGGACGAGCCGTTGTGCAAACGATTCGAGGGACATTGCACCGAGGTCTTGATTTCCCCGGGCGCGCACTGCGACGGCACCTGCTTCCTTTTCCTTGTCACCCACGACAACGATGTAAGGGAGCTTTTGCAACGAATGCTTCCGTATTTTATACGTAATCTTTTCGTTGTGCAGATCCAGCTGGACCCTAAGCCCTTGATTTTGCAGCGTTTTCGCAACTTGCGCAGCGTAATCGGCCTGTCCTTCGCTGATATTGAGCACTGCAACCTGCACCGGAGCGAGCCATGCGGGCATTGCGCCAGAGTGGTGTTCGATCAGCATGCCGATGAAGCGCTCGAGGCTGCCGACAATCGCGCGGTGCAGCATCACAGGGTGCGCGCGACCGCTCGATTCCGTCACGTATTCGCCGCCCAGGCGCTCGGCCGTATTGAAGTCGACCTGCATCGTGCCGCACTGCCACTGGCGGCCGATGGCGTCGCGCAGCGTGTATTCGATCTTCGGGCCGTAGAAGGCACCGTCGCCGGGCGCGATGACGAAGTCGACGCCGGAGCGGCGCAGCGACTCCATCACCGCATGCTCGGCCTTGTCCCAGAGTTCGTCGGAGCCCACGCGGTTCTCCGGCCGCGTGGCGACCTTGTAGAGAATGTCCGTGAAGCCGAAGTCGGCATAGACCTTCTGCAGCTGCGCCGTGTACGCGATGCACTCGTCGAGGATCTGGTCTTCCGTGCAGAAGATGTGCCCGTCGTCCTGCGTGAAGCCGCGCACGCGCATGATGCCGTGCAACGCGCCGCTGGGCTCGTTGCGGTGGCACTGGCCGAATTCGCCGTAGCGCAGCGGCAGGTCGCGGTAGCTGCGCAGATCGCTCTTGAAGATCAGCACATGGCCCGGGCAGTTCATCGGCTTCAACGCGTACTCGCGCTTCTCCGACTCCGTCGTGAACATGTTGTCGCGGTAGTTCTGCCAGTGGCCCGTTTTCTCCCACAGGCTCTTGTCGAGGATCTGCGGGCCCTTCACTTCCCAGTAGCCCGTGTCGCGGTAGATGCCGCGCATGTACTGCTCCACCTGCTGCCAGATCGCCCAGCCCTTCGGGTGCCAGAACACCACGCCCGGTGCCACTTCGTCGATGTGGAACAGGTCGAGCTCCTTGCCCAGGCGGCGATGGTCGCGCTTCTCGGCTTCCTCGATGCGCTGGATGTACTGGTCCAGCTGCTTCTTGTCAGCCCAGGCCGTGCCGTAGATGCGCTGCAGCTGCTCGTTCTTGGCGTCGCCGCGCCAGTAGGCGCCTGCCAGCTTCGTGAGCTTGAAGACCTTCAGGAAGCGCGTGTTCGGCACGTGCGGGCCGCGGCACATGTCGACGTATTCCTGGTGGTAGTACAGGCCCATGGCCTGCTCGTCGGGCATGTCCTCGACGAGGCGCAGCTTGTAGTCTTCGCCACGCGACTTGAAGACTTCGATGACTTCCGCGCGCGGCGTCATCTTCTTGATCACGTCGTAGTCCTGCGCGATCAGCTCGCGCATGCGCGCCTCGATGGCGGCCATGTCTTCGGGCGTGAAGGGGCGGTCGAACGAGATGTCGTAGTAGAAGCCTTCGTCGATCACGGGGCCGATCACCATCTTGGCCGTCGGGTAGAGCTGCTTCACCGCGTGGCCGACCAGGTGGGCCGTCGAGTGGCGGATGATCTCCAGGCCCTCGTCGTCCTTGGGCGTGATGATCTGCAGCTTGGCGTCATGGTCGATGACGTCGCTGGCATCGACGAGCTTGCCGTCGACCTTGCCGGCCACCGTCATCTTGGCGAGGCCGGGGCCGATGGACTGGGCAACCTGGGCCACCGAAACCGGGCCGGGAAACTCGCGGCGCGAGTTGTCGGGGAGCGTGATCTGGATCATGTGAAAACCTCGGGGAGAAAAACAAAAAAGCGCGGTGGAAGACCGCGCTTTGCTTGGTTTGTAGCGCTGGCAGAAACCAGCGTGCGCGGGGCTACCGGCCTTTTCCTTCAGTGAAGAAAAAGCCGCTGAATCCTTCCGGAGTAGTTCGCGGTGTCATAACCAAGGTGCCTTTCTCGCTCTTGTTGAGTGCAGAGTCCGCGATTCTAGCCGCTGCCCGCTCGGGATGCGGCCGCTGCATCCTCGAGGCCTGATCCCGGGCGCAAAAAAGCCCGGCGCGCGGCCGGGCTCAAAGTGACAGCGAAATAGACCCGCGGATCAGTGGAACTGTTCTTCTTCGGTCGAGCCCGACAGCGCCTTCACGCTGGACGAACCGCCCTGGATGACGGTGGTCACGTCGTCGAAGTAGCCCGCGCCCACTTCCTGCTGGTGCGACACGAAGGTGTAGCCCTTGTCGCGCGCCGCGAATTCGGGCTCCTGCACCATGTTGACGTAGTGCTTCATGCCTTCGCCGCGAGCATATGCGTGGGCGAACTGGAAGGTGTTGAACCAGTTGACGTGGATGCCGGCCAGCGTGATGAACTGGTACTTGTAGCCCAGCTCCGACAGATCTTCCTGGAACGACGCGATCTGCTTGTCGTCGAGGTTCTTCTTCCAGTTGAACGAAGGCGAGCAGTTATACGACAGCAGCTTGCCCGGGCAGGCAGCGTGCACGGCCTGCGCGAACTCACGGGCGAAGCCGATGTCGGGCACGCCGGTTTCGCACCACACCAGGTCGGCATAGGGCGCATAAGCCACGCCGCGGCTGATGGCTTGCTCCAGGCCGTTCTTGACGCGGTAGAAGCCTTCCTGCGTGCGCTCGCCCGTCAGGAAGGGCTTGTCGTTGGCGTCGTGGTCGGAGGTGATCAGGTTCGCGGCTTCGGCGTCGGTACGGGCCAGCACGATGGTGGGCACGCCCATCACGTCGGCGGCGAAGCGGGCCGAGATCAGCTTCTCGCAGGCTTCCTGCGTCGGCACGAGCACCTTGCCGCCCATGTGGCCGCACTTCTTCACTGCGGCCAGCTGGTCTTCAAAGTGAACGCCGGCAGCGCCGGAGGCGATCATGTTCTTCATCAGCTCGAAGGCGTTCAGCACGCCGCCGAAGCCGGCTTCCGCGTCAGCCACGATCGGCAGGAAGTAATCGATGAATTCCTTGTCGCCCGGGTTGATGCCGCGGCCCCACTGGATTTCATCGGCACGGCGGAAGGTGTTGTTGATGCGACGGACCATCGTCGGCACCGAGTCGTAGGCATAGAGCGACTGGTCGGGATACATCGTTTCCGACGTGTTGCCGTCGGCAGCCACTTGCCAGCCCGAGAGGTACACGGCTTCCAGGCCGGCCTTGGCCTGCTGCATTGCCTGGCCCGCCGAGATGGCGCCGAACGCGTTCACGTAGCCCTTCTTGGCGCCGCCGTTGATCTTGTCCCAGAGCTTCTCCGCGCCGCGCTTGGCCAGCGTGTGCTCGATGGGGAACGAGCCGCGCAGACGCACCACGTCGGCCGCGCTGTAGCCGCGCTTGACGCCCTTCCAGCGGGGGTCGGTGGCCCACTCTTTTTCGAGGGCGGCGATTTGCTGTTCGCGGCTGAGTTGTTCTGTGAGGGTCTGGGGCATGGTCACTCCGTGAGGTTGATTGAGGGTTGGGCGCTGCGGCCGTGGAGTTACTTTAATCCGGCTGCGGACTCTTATGTCTTATAGAAGACATATTTTTCACCCATCAAAATCAACAACTTACAGAGATATTTCTCAATGCAAAATTATTTTTCTCGTATTGAGAAAAAATATTGCGGCGCAGCAGTGGAAGATTTCGCAATGCGCAATCAATCTTTCGCTAGTGAAAATCAAGCACCGATGCGCACCGCGTGCGCGATCCAATCCCCGCTTTCGATCACGCGCTGGCCCACGATGCGCGACGGATGGATCTCGTACACCAGGCAATCGATCCACCGCCCGCCCACCTCCACGCGCACCCGCCGCCTGATGTACTCGCCCGTGTCGTCGTCGGCCACCTCCTCGAGCAGATCGAGCGCCGCCTCCACCGAGGGGTCGATCGCATACACCTCGCCCTTCACGCACCGCGCCCCGACCAGCACCACGCCCGGATAAGTCCCCAGGTCGTACAGCGTGCCGCCGATCGCCGCCTCGCCCACCAGCACAGGCGCGGGCCGGTAGCGCGCGATGTCGTTGCGTCCGCCGCGGCGCAGCGTGCCGTAAACAAAAACGTGGGGCATCATCGAAAAACCGCCTTCCCAGCAACTACTAAAACTTCAGTCTATTGAACTCCGCCGCCCCCACACCAGGCCGCCTCGTGGCCTACGGCTGCCTGGCCTTGAGCATGTCGCTCGTCGGCGGCTACGTTGCCCTCTCCAAGCCCCTCGTTGCCGCCTTCCCGGTGCTGTTGCTCGCATGGCTGCGCTTCGGCATCGCCGCCCTGGCCATGCCGCATTGGCTCAAGCGCACGCCCGACGAGCCACCCATGACGGCGCACACGCGCTGGCTCGTGTTCCTCGAATCGTTCCTCGGCAACTTCCTGTTCTCGATCTGCATGCTGTTCGGCGTGAGCCTGACGAGCGCTGTGTCGGCCGGCGTGATCATGGCGTCGATCCCCGCCTGCGTGGCCGTCGCGAGCTGGCTCTTCCTGCGCGAGCGCATCACGGTGCGCATCGGCCTGGCCATCGCATGCGCCGCGCTCGGCATCGGCCTGCTGGCGCTCTCGCCCGCGCATGCATCGGCCACGCCCTCCGCCTCACCGGCGTCGATGCCCTGGCTGGGCAACCTGCTGGTGTTCTGCGCGGTGCTCTGCGAGACGGCCTATGCGGTGATCGGCAAGTCGCTCACCGGACGCCTCGGCCCCAAGCGCATCGCGTCGCTCATCAACCTCTGGGGCTTCGCGCTGTCGATGCCCTTCGGCATCTGGTTCGCGCTGCAGTTCGACTTCACCGCCGTGCGCTTCGGTACATGGGCACTGCTCGTGGCCTATGCGCTCGCGGCGAGCATCTGGACGGTGTGGCTCTGGATGACCGGACTTCGCAACGTACCAGCCGCACAAGCGGGTGTTTTCGCCGTGCTGCTGCCGGTCAGCGCGGCCCTCGTGGGCGTGCTCGTGCTGGGCGAGAGCCTCTCTTCGACACAGCTGCTCGCGTTCGTGATCGCACTCGTGGGCGTGGTGCTGGCGACGTGGCCCGGGCGCCGGCGGTGAAAACGGGGCTTCTCCCCTCTGAAAAAACAACAACTCCCAATGAAAAAAGCGCTTTTTCCCTTGGAAACGCGTTTCTTCTCATTTAGCATCCGCATTGCCACTGGAGACGCAAGTTTTTCATTGGTGAGTGTTCAACCAAAAAAGGAAATCAACCATGGCAACTGCAAAGAAGGCTCCGGCCAAGAAAGCTCCGGCAAAGAAGGCTGCGGCTCCTGCGAAGAAGGCCGCCGCTCCGGCCAAGAAGGCTGCTGCACCGGCAAAGAAGGCCGCTGCTCCCGCCAAGAAGGCCGCACCGGCGAAGAAGGCTGCTCCTGCAAAGAAGGCCGCTCCCGCAAAGAAGGCTGCTCCCGCCAAGAAGCGCACGCCCAACGCAGCGTTCATGAAGGCACTGACCCCCAGCCCCGCACTGGCTGCCGTGGTCGGGTCCACGCCGCTGCCGCGTACCGCTGTCGTGAGCAAGCTGTGGGACTACATCAAGAAGAACAACCTGCAAGACAAGGCCAACAAGCGCAACATCAACGCCGACGCCAAGCTGAAGGAAATCTTCGGCAAGGCCCAAGTGTCGATGTTCGAACTGGCCGCGCTGATCGGCAAGCACGTCAAGTAAGCGCCCAGGGGCCTCGCGCTCCTGAATCAAGAAGCCGGCTTCCAGCCGGCTTTTTTTTCGCCTGCGTGCGGGGCCTTTCAGGTGCCTTTCACGCCTCGAAGAAGCGCGACGGCGTTCGCCCGAAGTGCTTGCGGAAGGCCTCTATGAAGGCGCTGACCGAGGTGTAGCCCACCGTCAGCGCCACCGCCGTCACCGGCTCCTTCAGGCTCAGAAGCTCCACCGCCTTGAGCAACCTCGCCTGCTGGCGCCACTGCGCGAAGCTCAGCCCGGTCTCGGCAGCGAAGCGGCGCGTGAGCGTGCGGCGGGCCATGCCGATGCGATCGGCCCAATCGTCGATCGTGTCGGGCAGCGACGGGTCGTCGGCCAGCGCGGCGGCCATCGTGGCAAGGCGCTTGTCCTGCGGCATCGGCAGGTGCAATGAAGGACGTTCGCCCACCGCGAGTTCATCGACCAGCACGCCGACCAAGCGCGCGCGGCGCGCATCGAGCGAACCGGCAGAAGCATCGAGCGAGGTCAGCCGGTCGACCAGCCCCTGCACCAGAGGCGTTGCGGCAAACACATGCGGCCCATCGGGCAGGAGTCCGGCCAACCGAGCATCGACGTGCAGGCTCCAGCCCGCCGTAGGACCGAAGCTCTGCGCCGCGTGAGCGCACCGCGGCGCGATCCATCCGATCCACCCCGGCGGTTGCACCCAGCGGCCCGACGGCGTCTCGATGACCTGCAAACCCTCGCGCAAGGCGAACAGCTGGCCGTCCTCATGGGCGTGGTAGCCCGTGACGCGCGGCGCCTCGTAGGCGCTGATCCAGAGCTTCACAGGGCCATCAACAGCCATGGGTGGCCCGCCGGCGGTATCGATTGGCCCCGCGCCGCAAGCCCGAAGACCTGCTGCTGCCTAGCATCGGTCTCATCTTCACTGCCCCTTCAAAGGAACAAAGATGAGAGCCCAAGACGTATTGCCCGACGGCCAGGACTTCGCCGTCATCGACGGCCAGCCCCTGCGCAAGGGATCGGTGGCCGCCTTCCTCGCCAACGTGCGCATCCTCGAAGACGCAAGCACGCCGGCCGCCGACAGGCAAGCCGCCGAGCAAGACCTGGCTTCCCTGATTCCCACGCTCGACGCACTGGGCCTGTTCGACGTGTTCGAACTGCGGTCGCCCGCCTTGCGCGCCGAGGTGGCACGTCATCGCGCGGCGCTCAGCCCCGCGCCTGTTGTTGCTGCTGCTTTGCCGCGCGCGTGATCGACGCCAGCGTGCCGCGCGTGGTGATCACCTCGGGGTCCAGCGGAATCTCGATCAGCGTGCCCGTGTCGGCCGCCAGCGCGCGCAGCAGCGCGGCCTCGAACTGCGACGTCTGCGTCACGCGCTCGGCCGCATAGCCGTAGGCGCGCGCGAGGCCGCAGAAGTCGGGGTTGCGCAGCGCCGTGCCGCTCGTGCGGTCAGGGTATTCGCGCTCCTGGTGCATGCGGATGGTGCCGAACATGCCGTTGTTCAGCAGCACGATGATGCTCTTGCCGCCGTGCTGCGAAGCCGTCGCCAGTTCCTGCCCCGTCATCAGGAAATCGCCATCGCCTGCAATGGTGAAGGCCACCCGCCCCGTCGCCAGGTTGGCCGCAATGCCGGCCGGCACCCCGTAGCCCATCGCACCGCTGGTGGGCGCCAGCTGCGTCTTGGCGCCCTTGGCGAGCCCGTGATAGCGAAAGTAGCGGTGCACCCAGCTCGCGAAGTTGCCCGCGCCGTTGGTGATGGCGGCGTCCGCCGGCAGGTGCTTCTGCAGCAGCGCGACGACCGCCGCCATGTCGACCGGCCCGCGCGGCGTTTCGGCGGGCATGCCGGCCAGCGCCTGGGGCTCGAGGTTGGCCTCGTAGTCCGCGTGGGCCTGCAGGGCCCATTCTTCCCAGGGCAGCGTCGGCGGCGCGCTCAGCACCTCGAGGCTGCGCGCGGCGGCGCTCATGCCGGCGTTGATGGCCAGGTCGGCCTGGTAGACGCGGTTGAGTTCTTCCGCGCTTGCGTGGATGTGCACCAGCGTCTGCTTCGCCTTGGGCGCCTCGAGCAGCGTGTAGCCGCCGGTCGTCATCTCGCCCAGGCGAGGGCCGATGGCCAGGATCAGGTCGGCATCTTTCACGCGCTGCGCAAGCTTCGGGTTGATCGCGATGCCGACGTCGCCCGCGTACAGCGGATGGTGGTTGTCGAAGGTGTCCTGAAAGCGGAAGGCATTCGCCACCGGCAGCCGCCAGTTCTCGGCAAAGCGCTGCAGCGCCTGCGCGGCCTGCGTCGTCCAGCCGCCGCCCCCCGCGATGACCAGCGGACGCTGCGACTTCAGCAGCAGCTCGCGCAACGTGCGCAGGGCGCCAGGGTCGCTCCACGGCTCGACCGCCTCCACGCGCGCCAGCGGCCGCGCGCTGGTCTCGCTGCGCAGCATGTCTTCCGGCAGCACCAGCACCACCGGGCCCGGCCGCCCGTTCATTGCGGTGGCGAAGGCGCGCGCCACGTACTCCGGAATGCGGTCGGCGTCGTCGATGCGCTCCACCCGCTTGGCGAAGCCCTTGGTGCTCGGCCCGAAGAAGCTGCCGTAGTCGACCTCCTGAAAGGCCTCGCGGTCGCGGAAGTCGCTGCCGACGTCGCCCACGAACAGCACCATCGGCGTCGAGTCCTGGAAGGCGTTGTGCACGCCGATCGACGCATTGGTCGCGCCCGGGCCTCGGGTCACGAAGCACACGCCCGGGCGCCCCGTGAGCTTGCCGTGCGCCTCGGCCATGAAGGCCGCGCCGCCCTCCTGCCGGTTGACGATGAAGCGCGCGCGGTCGCGGTAGGCATGAAAACCGTCCAGCACCGCCAGGAAGCTTTCGCCCGGCACGCCGAACGCGATATTCATCCCTTGCTCGACCAGGCACTCCACGATCAGGTGGCCTGCGGGTTGTGATGTACTCATGTGAAGAAGAACCTCGCTACGAATGTCTCCGGCAATTATGTGCGCCCCCTGCAGACGCCTTGCGTTAATTCCCCAATTGGTTAAATTCGCGACATGAAGGCCCCCAAGGACTCCACGCCCGACGCCCATGAAGCGACCGAAACGCTCGAGCCACGCTCGCGCGACGCCGATCGCTCGCAGCTCGCCATCCTCGCGTCGGCGCGCGACGAGTTCTCCGCGCGCGGGCTCGCCGGCGCGCGCATGGACAGCATCGCCGAGCGCGCCGGGCTCAACAAGCGCCTCATCTACTACTACTTCGGCAGCAAGGACGACCTGTTCCTTGCGGTGCTGGAGCGCGTGTACGCCGATATCCGCGAGGCCGAGCAGCGCCTGCACCTCGACGAGATCGACCCCGTGGAGGCCATCCGCCAGCTGGTGTCGTTCACCTGGCACTACTACCTGGAGCACCCGGAGTTCATCACGCTGCTCAACAGCGAGAACCTGCATTGCGCGTCGCACCTGAAGCGCTCCGAGCGCATCCAGGAAATGAACTCGCCGCTGGTGCAGCTGCTCGACACCGTGCTCGAACGCGGCCGCCGCGACAACCTGTTCCGCGCCGGCGTGGACCCGGTGCAGCTCTACATCTCCATCGCGTCGCTGTGCTACTTCTACCTGTCGAACAACCACACGCTGTCGGCCATCTTCGGCCGTGACCTGCGGGCCCCCAAGGCGATGGCGCAACGCCTCTCGCACATGACAGACCTCGTGCTGGGCTACGTCCTGCACTGACGCACCGGGCGCGCCCATCCGCGGCGCGCCCTCCGACTCTCCGGGTATTCACTAGGCAGCGGCCGTTGACGCTGCGGCGCAGCCATTTCTAAAATCCATAATTCACTCAATGGTGAATTGATCGATACAAGAAGCGGCCCGACCGCGCGGAGACATCCATGAAGTTCTTTGCAAGCACTGCACGCACCACTGTCGTTGCCTCGCTGACCTGCATCGCTGCCCTGCTGCCGGGCATCGCCTCGGCACAGAACGGCTATCCGTCCAAGCCGATCCGCGTGATCGTGCCCTTCGCCGCCGGCAGCACCACCGACATCATTGCGCGCGCCATCACCGACAAGATGGGTGCGAGCATGGGCCAGCCGCTGGTCATCGACAACCGCGGCGGCGCCAGCGGCACCATCGGGCAGCAGGCGGTGGCCACGGCCGCGCCCGACGGCTACACGCTGATGATCCACTCGTCGTCGCACACGGTCAGCCCATCGACATTCGCCAAGCTGCCCTTCGACACGGTGCACGACTTCGCCGGCATCACGCCGATCTCGTCGTTGCCCAACGCGCTGGTGATCTCGCCGTCGAAGAACATCAAGACCCTGCCGCAGCTGCTGGCCGCCGCGCGCGCCAAGCCGGGCAGCATGAACTTCGCCTCGGCCGGACAGGGCAGCGCCACCCACCTGAACGCCGAAAAATTCAAGATGGCCGCGAAGATCGACGCGACCAACATCCCGTTCAAGGGATCGGGCGAAGCCGTGACCGAGGTGCTCTCCGGCCGCGTCGACTACTACTTCTCGCCCATCGCGCCGGTCATCGGCCAGATCAAGGAAGGCCAGCTGCTGGCGCTGGCCGTCGGTTCGCCCAAGCGTGCCGCCGCGCTGCCCGACGTGCCCACCACCACCGAGGCCGGCGTGCCCGGCTCCGAGTTCAACTTCTGGATCGGAATGATGGCGCCCGCCAAGACGCCGCGCGACATCGTCGAGCGGCTGCACGCCGAAGTGGCCAAGGCGCTGGCCACGCCCGAGGTGAAGGAGCGCTTCGCCAAGCTCGGCGCCGATCCGTGGACGCTCAAGCCCGCGCAGTTCGACGCCTACATCAAGGAAGAGATCGCCAGCAACGCCGATCTCGTGAAGGCCGCCGGCCTGTCGGTCCAACAGTAAGCCAGAAAGTCCCGGCACCTCCATGCTCCGCAAGCTCCTGCTCTCCCCTGCCCTGCGCCCTTTCCTGCTGATCCTGATGCTGCTGGTGCTGTGGGACCTGGCGATCCGCCTCTTCAAGATTCCCGCCTACCTGATTCCGCCGCCGTGGGAGGTGGTGAAGCAGCTCGTCGCCGAATGGCCGCACCTGCTCGCCGAAAGCTGGAAGACCACGCTCGCCACGCTCGGCGGCTTCGGCCTGACGATCCTGATCGGCATTCCGATCGCGATGGTCATCGCCTACTCGCGCGTGGTCGAGTCGTATGTGTACCCGCTGCTGGTGTTCTCGCAGAGCATTCCCAAGGTGGCCATCGCGCCGCTGTTCGTGGTGTGGTTCGGCTTCGGCATCTTCCCCAAGGTGATCAGCGCCTTCCTGCTGGGCTTCTTCCCGGTGGTGGTGTCCACGGTGATGGGCTTCAAGTCGGTGGAGCCCGACATGCTCGATCTCTCTCGCTCGATGGGCGCGAGCCGCCTGCAGACCTTCTTCAAGATCAGCCTGCCGCAGGCCCTGCCACAGATCTTCAGCGGCCTGAAGGTGTCGGTCACGCTGGCCGTGGTGGGCGCGGTGGTCGGTGAATTCGTCGGCTCCAACTCCGGCATCGGGTACGTGCTGCAGGTGGCCAACGGCAACTTCGACCTGCCCCTGATGTTTGCCGCGCTGGTGGTCCTGTCGAGCATCGGCGTCATTCTTTTCGTCGCGGTCGACCTGGTCGAGCGCGTGATGATTCCGTGGCATGCCTCGCAGCGCCACACGCACTGAGTTACTTCGCAAAAACCGACAACTCCCGGAGACAACACCATGAAGAAACTGCTTCCCTCGCTGCTCGCCGCGGCTGCGCTCGCCACCTTTTCCATGGCGCCGGCCCATGCCCAGGGCGACAAGCCCAAGGACAAGGTCACGCTGATGCTCAACTGGTACCTGTACAGCGAGCACGCGCCCTTCTTCCTCGGCAAGGAAAAGGGCTTCTACGCCGAAGAGGGCATCGACCTCGACATACAGGAAGGCCGCGGCTCCGCCGTCACCGCGCAGGCGGTGGCCGCCAAGTCGGCCACCTTCGGCTACATCGACGTCACCACCATGATCAAGGCCGCCGCCAAGGGCGCGCCGCTGAAGTCGACCGGCGTGCTGTTCCAGGTGAGTCCGATGTCGGTCATGGGCTTCACCGAGAAGAACATCAAGACGCCGAAGGACATCATCGGCAAGACCGTGGCCGTGACACCGGGCGACTCGATGTCGCAGATGTGGCCGCTGTTCCTGAAGGTCAACGACATCAAGCCCGACCAGGTGAAGATCGTCTCGGGCGACGGACAGACCAAGCTCAATGCCGTGACCAACGGCCAGGCGGACCTGTTGCTGGGCTATGTGATGGACCAGGCCATCAAGCTGCAGGACGCCACCGGCAAGCCCGTGACGCCGATCCGCTTCGCCGACTCCGGCGTGAACCAGATCAGCTCCGGGATCATCACCAACAAGAACCTGCTGACCGAGAACCCCGACCTGGTGAAGCGCTTCATGCGCGCCTCCACCAAGGCCGCGGAAGCCGCCGAGAAGAGCCCCGAGGCGGCGGTCGACGCCATGCTCAAGGCCAACGCCAAGGCCGGCGTGCGCGACACGCTCATCGTGGGCATGAAGCAGAGCATCGCCCTCTATCACACGAAGGAAACCGCCAACCAGCGCCCGTTCCGCGTGACCATGAAGAACGTCAGCGACTCGCTCGACCTGCTGGTGCAGTACGGCGGCATGGACGCTTCCACGCGCGGCAAACCGGAAGACTACGTCACCCTCGACTTCCTGCCCTGACCCGCCCCTGCCCCTGAACCCGCGCGCCTTTCGCTGCCGCCACCTCTCACGCATTCCATGTCCCAAGTCAACCTGATCGAAGCGCGCGGCGTCTCGAAGATCTACCAAAGCAAGGACGGCCCGGTCGAGTCGCTCAAGCCGCTCGACTTCGCCATCGGGGAAGGCGAGTTCGTCTCGGTCGTCGGCCCCTCGGGCTGCGGCAAGAGCACCTTGCTGAAGATGGTGGCGGGCCTGCTGCCGATCAGCGGCGGCAGCCTCACGCTGGCCGGCAAGCCCATCAAGGGCCCGCAGAAGGACGTGGGCATCGTGTTCCAGAGCGCGGTGCTGCTGCCCTGGCGCAGCGTGGAAGACAACATCCTGCTGCAGGCCGAGATGCGCCATCTGCCCATGGACGCCGCGAAGGCCCGTGCACGCAACCTGATGGAGATGGCCGGCCTGAAGGGCTTCGAGGGCAAGTACCCGTGGCAGCTGTCTGGCGGCATGCAGCAGCGCGCATCGATTTGCCGCGCCCTGCTGCACGACCCGTCGGTGCTGCTGATGGACGAGCCCTTCGGCGCGCTGGACGCCATGACGCGCGAGAAGATGAACCTGGAGCTGCAGCGCATCTGGATGGCGTCGAAGAAGACGGTGATGCTCATCACCCACAGCATTCCCGAGGCCATCTTCCTGTCGGACCGCGTGATCGTGATGAGCGAGCGGCCCGGCTCCATTGCCGCGGTGTACGACATCGACCTGCCGCGCGCCCGCACGCTCGACATGATGGCCTCGCCCGAGTTCGGCGCCTACACGAAGCTGGTGCGCGCGCATTTCTTCTCGCAGGGCATCCTGGACCACTGAAGGCGACGGCCATGGACGCGATCCGTTTTCATGTCGAGGAGATCCGCTTCGCCGAGCGCAACGTGGCGCTGCGGCTGCCGTTCCGTTTCGGCGCGGCCACGGTCACGGCCTGCCCGCAGGTCTACGTGAAGGCCCGCATCCGCTTCGCGGACGGCCGCACGGCCGAGGGCTGCGCGGCCGAGATGATGGTGCCCAAGTGGTTCGACAAGAATCCCGCGCTCACCAACGAACAGAACTTCGAGCAACTGCGCTTCGCCCTGCGCGATTCGCGCGAGGCCTATACCGCCGAGGCCGACGCCCAGACCGCGTGGACGCATTTCGCCTCCAACTACGCCGCGCTGCAAAGCCGCGCCAGGGCCAAGGGCCTGCAGCCGCTGGTGGCCAGCTACGGCCCGGCGCTGATCGACCGCGCACTGCTCGACGCCCTGTGCCTGCACAGCGGCCTGAGCTTTGCCACCGCGATGAGCGGCAACCTCGCCGGCATCGACATCGCGGGCAGCGGCCTGGCCGACGACCTCGCGGGCTTCGACATGCCGGGCTTCCTGGCCAGGCAATCGCCGCGAACCCGCATCGCCGCGCGCCACACCGTGGGCCTGGCCGATGCCATCGACGACAGCGACGCGCTGCCCGATGCGCCCGATGACGGCCTGCCCGCCACGCTCGCAGCCGCCGTGCGCCGCTACGCCCTCACCCATTTCAAGCTCAAGCTCTGCGGCGACACCGCGCAGGACATCGCGCGGCTCGAACGCATCGCCCGCGTCATCGACGGGCACGCCCAGCTCGTGACGCTCGACGGCAACGAGCAGTACGCCGACGCGGACGCCTTTGGCGCGTTCCTCGACCGCATGCTGTCCACGCCCTCGCTGCGCACGCTGGTGCGGAAGACGGCGTTCGTCGAGCAGCCGATCCGCCGCGACGCCGCATTGCAGCGCGACGTGTCGGCACTGGGCAAGCGCATTCCGCTTCTCATCGACGAATCCGACAGCACGCTCGACGCCTTCGTGCAGGCCCGCGCGCTCGGCTACACCGGCGTGTCGAGCAAGAGCTGCAAGGGCTTCTACAAGTCGATCGTCAATGCCGCGCGCTGCGCGCAGTGGAACGCGGCCGGCGACACGGCACGCCACTTCCTGTCCGGCGAAGACCTCACCATGCAGGCCGGCATCGGCGTGCAGCAGGACCTGGCGCTGGTCGCCTGGCTCGGGCTCTCGCACGTCGAACGCAACGGCCACCACTACGTCAACGGCCTCGCGGCCTCGCCCCAGGCCGAGCAGCAGGCGCTGCTGAAGCTGCATCCCGGCCTCTACGAACCCAGCGACGGCGCAGTGCGCCTCGCCATCCGCGAAGGGCAGCTCGATCTGTCCTCGCTCGCCAACGCGCCCGGCTTTGCCACCGGCAAACCCGGCGCCGGCATCTCGTGGGACGCCATGCGTTCCGTCTACTGAAGCACCCTCTTCAATCCCTGTCTCTCTCGCATCTCAAGGAAGAAAACGATGGCCACCCAACGTCTCGGAATCATCATGCACGGCGTCACCGGCCGCATGGGCATGAACCAGCATCTGATCCGCTCGATCTGCGCGATCCGCGCGCAAGGCGGCGTCACGCTGTCGAACGGCGACAAGGTGATGCCCGACCCGATCCTCATCGGCCGCAACGCCGAGAAGATGGAAGCGCTGGCCAGGGCGCACAACATCCCGCGCTGGGGCACCGACCTCGACAAGGCCCTGGAGAAAAAGGACGACACCATCTTCTTCGACGCCGGCACCACGCAGATGCGCCCCACCCTGCTTGCCAAGGCCATCCGCGCCGGCAAGCACGTGTACTGCGAGAAGCCGATTGCCACCAACCTGAACGAGGCCGTCGAAATCGCACGCCTGGCCGAAGGCTCGGGCCTCAAGCACGGCGCGGTACAGGACAAGCTCTTCCTGCCCGGCCTGCGCAAGCTCGACATGCTGCGCCGCGCCGGCTTCTTCGGCCGCATGCTCAGCGTGCGCCTGGAGTTCGGCTACTGGGTGTTCGAAGGCGACCTGCAGCCCATCCAGCGCCCGAGCTGGAACTACCGCAAGGAAGACGGCGGCGGGATGATCCTGGACATGATGTGCCACTGGCGCTATGTGCTGGACAACCTGTTCGGCGAGGTGAAGTCGGTGTCGTGCATTGGCGCCACGCACATCCCCAAGCGCTGGGACGAAGCCGGCAAGCCGTATGAAGCCACCGCCGACGACGCTGCCTACGCCACCTGCGAACTCACCGGCCACAACGGCGAGCCGGTCATCGCGCAGATCAACATGAGCTGGGTCACGCGCGTGCGCCGCGACGACCTGGTGACCTTCCACGTCGACGGCACCGACGGCTCCGCCGTGGCCGGCCTGTCGAGCTGCCGCGCCCAGTCGCGCGTGGCCACGCCGCGCCCGGTGTGGAACCCCGACGAGAAGCAGACCATGAACTTCTTCGACCAGTGGCAGGAGATTCCGGACTCGCAGGTCTACGACAACGGCTTCAAGATCCAGTGGGAGCACTTCATTCGCCACGTGGTCGAGAACGCGCCCTACAAGTGGACGCTGCCCGAAGGCGCCAAGGGCGTGCAGCTGGTCGAGGCCGCGCTCGAATCGTGGCAGGACCGCCGCTGGGTCGACGTGCCGGCGCTGAAGGTCTGAGGCAGGCATGGCGCTTTCTCTCACCCTCCCCTCCGCAAGCGGCGCGCTCGCGCCCTACGCGTTGCGCGGCACCGCGCCGGTCAAGCCCGGCGCGGGCGTGAAGTTCAACCGCATTGCGTACTCGGCCGCGCATGTGGTGGCCGACCCGCTGGCCGCCATCGACCCGTGGCTGCAATGCACGGTCGACTGGGACACCACCATCGCCTACCGCCGCCACCTGTTTTCGCTGGGCCTGGGCGTGGCCGAGGCCATGGACACCGCGCAGCGCGGCATGGGGCTGGACTGGCCCACGTCGCTGGAGCTGATCCGCCGCTCGCTCGATGCCGCGAAGGACGTGCCCGGCGCGCTGGTCGCCTCGGGCTGCGGCACGGACCACCTGGACATCGACAGCGTGAAGAGCGTCGACGACGTGATCCGCGGCTATGAAGAGCAGATGGCCGCCATCGAGGCCCTGGGCGGCAAGCTGATCGTGATGGCCAGCCGCGCGCTCGCCCGCGTGGCGAAGAGCCCTGCCGACTACGAGCGCGTGTACGACCGCATCCTGAGCCAGGCGAAGCAGCCGGTGGTGCTGCACTGGCTGGGCGACATGTTCGACCCCGCATTGGCCGGCTACTGGGGCACCAAGGACGTGGACGCGGCCATGGACACGGCGCTGGGCATCATCGCCGCGCACCCGGACAAGGTCGACGGCATCAAGATCTCCCTGCTCGACAAGGACAAGGAAATCGCGATGCGCCGCCGCCTGCCGGCCGGTGTGCGCATGTACACGGGCGACGACTTCAACTACGCCGAGCTGATCGCGGGCGACGGCTTCGGCAGCGAGCCCACGCACGGCAAGAGCGACGCACTGCTGGGCATCTTCGACGCCATCGCCCCCGCGGCCAGCGCGGCCCTCGGGGCACTGGCGCAGGGCGACGAGAAGAAGTTCCACGACATCCTCGGCCCCACGGTGCCGCTGTCGCGCCACATCTTTGCGGCGCCCACGCGCTTCTACAAGACCGGCGTGGTGTTCATGGCCTGGCTCAACGGCCACCAGAAGCACTTCACCATGGTCGGCGGCCAGCAGAGCACACGCTCGCTGCAGCACTTTGCGGAACTGTTCCGGCTGGCCGATGCGGCCAATCTGCTGGAGCAGCCGGAGCTGGCTGTGCAGCGCATGAAGACGCTGCTGGCCCTGCACGGCGTGGAAGGTTGAAGCAGCCCATGCGCGATTTCTCGCAAGACCACGACTGGCTGTCGATCAACACCGCCACGGTTCGCAAGCAACTGGGCGCCGAGGTGCCGCTGGACCGCATCATCGACCAGTGCGCCGAGCGCGGCATCCGCGCGATCAGCCCGTGGCGCGACCAAGTGGCGGCTGTCGGTCTCGACAAGGTGGCGAAGCAGTTGAAGGCGCACGGCATCGGCCTCTCGGGCTACTGCCGCGGCGGCTTCTTCCCCGCGCCGGATGCAGCCGGACTGAAGGCCTCGCTGGAAGACAACCGCCGCGCCATCGACGAAGCGAAGACGCTCGATGCGCCCTGCCTGGTGCTGGTGGTCGGCGCGCTGCCTGGTGCGCTCGATGGCAAGGCGGCCTACAAGGACATCGGCCGCGCGCGCGCACAAGTGCGCGACGGCATCGCCGCATCGCTCGAGTACGCCCGCGAGGTCGGCATGCCGCTGGCCATCGAGCCCCTGCACCCGATGCAGGCGGCCGACCGCGCATGCATCAACACGCTGGAGCATGCGCTCGATCTGTGCGACGAGCTCGACGCGGGCAAGAGCGGCATGCTGGGCGTGGCGCTGGACATCTATCACGTTTGGTGGGACCCGAAGCTGCAGCAGCAGATCGCCCGCGCCGGCCGCGAGCGGCTGCTGGCGTATCACGTCTGCGACTGGCTCACGCCCACGCGCGATCTGCTGAGCGATCGCGGGATGATGGGTGACGGGGTGGTCGAGCTGAAGAAGATCCGGGGGTGGGTGGAGGACGCTGGGTTCTCTGGCTTCAGCGAAGTGGAGATTTTTTCGAATCTCGACTGGTGGCAGCGGGCTGGTCACGAGACTCTGGACGTCTGCATCGAGCGGCACAAGCAGGCTGTCTAAAGCCGATCTTTGTTCGGGGCGCGTGCACAGGCCACCGGGTACTCCCCTCCGCGAATGTCCCCCGGCCTGCGGCCTCCTCCTTTATTTCGCTGCGGGGAGCACCCGGCGCCCTGTGCACTGTGACAGCGGCTGTGGGGTTTGGGGGTCAGTCGGCGCCCCTCGCCTTCTCGTTCAGCTGAAACAGCTCGCCCGCCTTGCGAGCGAGATCCGCCGCAAGCCAGAGCAGGTTGTCCAGTCGTCGAGGCCCGTCACCGCTGCACCAGTCGATCTCTTCGCCGTGGCAGACCCACAGGAGGGCTTCGAGCTGAGTGAGGGCGTTTTCAAGAAGATCCGCCGGGTCTTGTTGGGCGGTTTCTGCGGAAGCTACCGACGTACGAGGCCGGGCTATAGTCTTGCTAGCCATTTTTGTGCGTTCCTTCCAAGGTGTGTGCACGAACTTGGTTAGACGGCCGGGGTGCGTCTAACACCCCGGCCGTCGCCTTTTGATACCTCGCATCTGCATCGCTGCTTTCGCACCGACGACCTGCCGCGAGGCAAGCAGCCTTCAAACATCCGGGTAGTGGTGGGGGTGTCGCGCCTTCCTTCTCCCCTTGGTGGGGTGCTGAGTGACAGGGGCATTCACTCTAGAGAAGAACTGGGCAAAGCAGCCGTTTCATGCGACACGAAGTCCCGCAGAGCGCCAACAAATGCAGCTTCCACGACGGCGCTTCACGATCATGTCGATGGGGTGCCTTGCGCAGCGAAATAAAGGAGGAGGCCGAAGGCCGGGGGACATTCGCGGAGCAAGGCACCCCGTCGGCGTGATCGCGCCCTGAACAACAGCGCAGCAAAGCGCAAAGCCGCGACCTGTGCTGCAATCCGCGAATGCCCGCCCCGACCCTGGACGACCTGCGCCGCTACGCCGTCGCGCGCACCCTCTTCAAGCCGACCACGCTGCCAGCAGCGATCCGACAACTCGGCTTCGTGCAGGCCGACCCGATCCGCGCACCTGCGCGCGCACAAGACCTCACCCTGCGCCACCGCGTAAAAGACTACCGCGCTGGCGATCTGGAAAGCCGCTACTCGCGGCTCGCCATCGAAGAAGACTGCCTCGTCAACTACGGCTTCCTTCCGCGCGAACACCTTGCGCTCATGCATCCGCGCGAAGCCAAGCGCGTGTGGGACGCCGACACACGGCGCACGGCTGCAGACGTGCTGGCTTATGTGCAGGAACACGGCCCTGTGCATCCACGACAAGTCGAACAGCACTTCGCGCATGGCCGCATCACGAACTACTGGGGCGGCTCGAGCAACGCCACCACGCACCTGCTCGACGGCATGCACTACCGCGGCATGCTGCGCGTGGTGCGGCGCGACAGCGGCACGCGCGTCTACGAAGCCGTGACGCACCAGCCCGCCGACGACAGCCCCGCCGGCCGCGCACAACGCGCCGCTGCGCTCATCGAACTGGTGGTGCGCAAATACGCGCCGCTGCCGGCCGCGAGCCTCACTTACCTCGTGCGCCTGCTCGGCTACGGCGCGCCGCATCTCTCGGCGCAAACGCAGGCGGCCCTGCGCATCGCGCGAGAAGAACTCGCGAGCTGCCGCATCGACGGCACGACTTGGTACTGGCCCGCCGACGAGAACCCGGCCTCGCGCCGCCACGCGCCCGACGATGCGGTGCGCCTGCTCGCGCCCTTCGACCCCGTCGTGTGGGACCGCCGCCGTTTCGAGCTCCTCTGGGGCTGGACCTACAAGTTCGAGGCCTACACACCCGCGCCCCAGCGCCAGTTCGGCTACTACGCGCTGCCGATGCTGTGGCACGACCGGGTGATCGGCTGGGGCAACTTCGGCAGCTCGGCCGAGGGACGGCTGAAGCCGGTGTTCGGCTATGCCGGCAGGAAGCCGCGCGACGCGGCATTCCGCGCGGCGCTCGACGACGAACTGCAGCGCATGGCGCTGTTTCTCGCGGGACGATGACGCCTTTCTTCCTATAATCGCCAGCCTCAGCCAGCTGCCCGCAACGGGCGCCAGCCGTCTTCGAAGGAACGAAGACCGCAGCTTCGACAGCTGCCCGCGACGACGCAACAAGAACCCATAAAACCCACCGGCCGCCAGCCCGAAGCGAGCCGCCGGTTTGCGCTCGTCCGAACCGCATCGACCGGATCAGAGACGAGAAGCCATGGCGCGCCCGCATTCGTCGCGCGCCGCAGCCACTCCCCCCAAACGCAGGACACAGGAGAAGCTGCACATGACATCGAAGAAGCATCGGCGCCCCGCTTGGCGCCATTCCCATACCCGCCGCGTCACGCTCGCGGCAACCGCCCTGGCGCTCGGCGCCGCCGTGCCGGCCTACGCCGAGGAGAAGGACGACGCCGCCGAAACCCGCAAGGCGCTGCCCACGGTCACCGTGACGGGCGATGCCGGCGAGACCGCGACCGGCCCGGTCACCGGCTTCGTCGCCAGGCGCGGCGGCAGCGCCACCAAGACCGACACCCCGCTGATCGAGACGCCGCAGGCCATCTCGGTGGTCACGCGCGACCAGATGGAGGCCCAGGGCGCGCTCACGCTGCGCGAGACCACCAACTACACGGCCGGTGTGGTGTCGAGCTACTTCGACAGCCGCGTCGATTCGTTCAAGGTGCGCGGCGGCGACGCGACGCAGTACCTCGACGGGCTGCTGCGCACCTATGGCACCTACAACTCCAGCAAGCTCGACCCGTACATGCTGGAACGCGTGGAGCTGCTGCGCGGCCCGTCTTCAGTGCTCTACGGGCAAGGCGGCGTCGGCGGCGTGTTGAACATGGTGTCGAAGCGGCCGCAGGCCGAGACACAGCGCGAAGTGCAATTGCAGCTGGGCAGCAACGCCCGCAAGCAGGTCGCGGCGGACTTCACCGGCCCCGTCGACCCCGAAGGCAAGTGGCTCTACCGGCTGGTGGCGGTGAACCGCGACAGCGGCACGCAGGTCGACCATGTGCCGGACGACCGCATCCTGGTCGCGCCCTCTCTCACCTGGCGCCCGAACGCGGACACCTCGCTCACCCTGCAGGCGCTCTACCAGAAGGACAAGAGCGGCTCGCTGATCGGCTTCTTCCCATGGCAGGGCACGCTGCTGCCCTCGCTCTACGGGCAGATTCCCACCTCGACGTTCCTGGGCGAGCCGGGCTTCGACCGCTACGACACCCGCACCACGTCGCTGGGCTACCTGTTCAGCCACCGCCTGAACGACACCTGGACTTTCCGCCAGAACCTGCGCTCGACCGAGAGCAAGGTGGTCTACAACACGTCGTACACCAGCTTCACCGCCAACCGGCTCACCGGCCGACCGGCGCGGCCGGTGTTCAACGCCGACCAGCGCACGCTGGAACGCGACCTGAGCAGCGACATCAACGGCGGCAAGATGCTGCTGATCGACAACCAGGCCGAGGCCGGCTTCAAGACCGGCGGCTTCGAGCACACGGTGCTGCTGGGGGCCGACTTCCAGCGCAACACCACCTCCAAGCTGTCGGGCCGCGGGCGCGCCGGCGCGCTCGACGTCTATGCACCGGTGTACGGCAACTACACGCCGCCCACCAGCTACACGCGCTCGCCCGAGGTGGTGCAGAAGCAGGCCGGCATCTACGTGCAGGACCAGGTCAAGTACGGCCGCTGGATCGGCGTGCTGGGGCTGCGCCACGACAAGGCCACCACCGACACCCAGGGCCGCCCTGCGGAGGGCATCGACGCCAAGGCCACCACCAAGCGCGCCGGCCTGGTGTACCTGGCCGACGGCGGCTGGGCGCCTTACCTGAGCTACGCCGAATCGTTCTTTCCGCTGGCCGGCGCAGACGTCAACAACACGCCCTTCAAGCCCCAGCGCGGCAAGCAATGGGAAGCCGGCGTGAAGTGGGAGCCCGAAGGCCAGCGCAGCTCGTTCATGGCGGCGGTGTACGACCTGCGCGACACCAACCGCAAGACCACCGACCCGACCAACCCGCTCAACAGCGTGCAGCTCGGCGAAGTGCATGTGAAGGGGCTGGAGCTCGAATACAAGCGCAGCATTGCGCGCGACTGGGACTGGATCGCCACCTACGCCTACACCGACGCGCGCGTTTCGCGCAGCAACGCCGCCGACCTGGGCAAGCGCATTTCGGGCGTGCCCACGCATGCGGCTTCGGCATGGGTGACGCACCGCTTCTCCATCGGCGGCGTGCCCGGCTTCTCGGCGGGCGGGGGCGTGCGCTACGTCGGCAAGTCGTGGGACGGCATGGACGCCAACCCGGTGCCGGCGGTCACGCTGCTGGACGCGATGTTCGCCTGGGACAACGGCCCGCTGCGCCTGTCGCTCAACGTGGCCAACCTGACCGACAAGGTGCAGCTCACCACGTGCCTGGCGCGCGGCGACTGCTTCTACGGCCAGCGCCGTACAGTGACTGCATCAGCCACGTATCGCTTCTGACGAAAATCCCCGCGCAGCCGAAGGTCTGGCGCGCGGGTGACAAGCCCGGCCGCGGCGCGCTCCTAGAATCGCGCCGTCGTCCGGCCAGCCGGACGGCAAGCGTTCTCAGGGCGGGGTGCAATTCCCCACCGGCGGTAATGGCGGCTTTTTCTCGAAAGGGATGCCGCACAAGCCCGCGAGCGCCTGGCGCCCTCAACGGGTTCCAGGGTCAGCAGATTTCGGTGCGATTCCGAAGCCGACGGTCACAGTCCGGATGAAAGAGAGCGCGAAATGCGGGTCGACCCGCGTGCCCTGCCATGCAGGCGCGCGGGTGGCCTCGTGGTTTCGTGCGCCCTGATTCAGGAAACCTGCTTTCAAGAGGCACACCATGAGTCAGATCAACGACCTTCCCCTCTCCGCCATCACCGCGTCGGGTTCGCCGCGCGGCACGCGCATCGCATTCGTCGAGGCGCAGTGGCATTCCGACATCGTCCACCAGGCGCGCGACGCCTTCCTCGAAGAAATGGCGCGGCTCGGCGTGGCGCGCGAGCTCATCGACATCTTCGACGTGCCGGGCGCCTTCGAGATCCCGCTGCATGCCAAGCGGCTGGCCAACTCGGGCAAGTACGCGGCCATCGTCGGCTGTGCGCTGGTGGTGGACGGCGGCATCTACCGCCACGAGTTCGTCGCGAACACAGTGGTCAGCACGCTGATGTCGCTGCAGCTGGAGACCGACGTGCCGATCTTCTCGGCCGTGCTCACGCCGCACCACTTCCATGAGCACGTGGAGCACCGCAAGTATTTCCATCGCCACTTCGCTGTCAAAGGGACTGAAGTGGCCGAGGCCTGCGTCAGGACGCTCGAAGCGCTCAAGCAGGTGGACGCGCTGCTGGCCGCGTGACAACGGACGCGAGGCTGAAGTAATCTGGGCGGATGAGCTCTTCATCATCCGCCTCGAACGACCGCTACACACTCTACGGCGCGCCCGGCTCCGGTGCCACGCCCATCCATGCGGCGCTGACGCTCATCGGCGCGCAGGTCGACACCGTGGACGTGGCCGCATGGGAGGGAGAAGCTGAGCGCGAACGCGTCTCGGGCGTCAACCCGATGCGCCAAGTGCCCGCGCTGGTGCTGCCTTCGGGCGAGGTGATGACCGAGAGCGCGGCCATCCTGATCTGGCTCGGCGACCGCTACCCGGAAGCCGGCCTCTGCCCCGCGCCCGACAGCCCGCTGCGCGCGCGCTACCTGCGCTGGATGGTCTACCTGCCGGCCGCCATCTATTCGCTGTTCTGGGTGCGCGACGATCCCCCGCGGCTCGTGCCCGACCCCGCCGGCCAGCCCGCGATGCTCGATCGATCGGCCGAGCGCATCGCGCATTGCTGGCACCTGATGGACACGCAGATCGACGAGCCCGCGCCCTACCTGCTCGGCGACAGGCTCGGCATGCTCGACCTGTACGTGACCGTGATGTCGCGCTGGACGCCGCGGCGCGCGCGCTTCTACCGCGAGGCGCCGCGCATGGCGCCGGTGGTGAAGCGCGTGGACGCCGATCCGCGCCTGGCCGGTTTCTGGGCCGAGAGATTTCCGTTCACGCCCGGCTGGGAAACCACGGGAGCGTAGCGCGCTGCTCTTTTCATAATCGACGCCATGACCGCTCGCACCCCCACCACCGACTATCCGATGACGATCTACCACAAGCCCAACTGCAGCACGTCGCGCAACGTGCTGCAGCTGATCCGCGAAAGCGGCGTGGAGCCCGAGATCGTTCTCTACCTGGAAACCCCACCGGGCAAGAAGAAGCTGCGCGAGCTGGCCAAGGCCATGGGCCTGGGCGCGCGCGACCTGCTGCGTACCAAGGAAGCGCCCTACGAAGAGCTCGGTCTGGCCGACGAGAAACTGAGCGACGACCAGCTGTTCGACGCCATCGTGGCGCACCCCATCCTGCTGCAGCGGCCCATCGTGGTGTCGCCGCGCGGCACGTTGATGTGCCGGCCGTGGCAGCGCGTCGAAGAGATCCTGCCCGCGAAGAAAAGCTAGGCGGGCACTTCTTGCCCGAGGCCCCACGCCACGTGCTCGCGCACGAGCTCGCTGGGGTGCTCCGCGCGCGTGGCGAGCGCTTCCTTTGCGCCGTCTTCGCCCGCGCGCACCGCATTGCCCAGCGCCACCGCAATGTTGCGCAGCCAGCGCTCATGGCCGATGCGGCGGATCGGGCTGCCTTCGGTGCGGCGCAGGAAGTCGGCCTCGGTCCATGCGAAAAGCTCCGCCAGCGTGCGCCCGGTGAGCCCTTCGCGCGCGTCGAAGTCGGGCAGCTCGCTCTTCTTCGCGAACTTGTTCCAGGGGCAGATCAGCTGGCAGTCGTCGCAGCCGTAGATGCGGTTGCCCATCAAAGGGCGCAGCTCCAGCGGAATGGCGCCGCCGTGCTCGATGGTGAGGTAGGAAATGCAGCGCCGCGCGTCGAGCCTCCGGGGCGCCACGATGGCCTGCGTCGGGCACACGTCGATGCATGCGCTGCAACTGCCGCAATGCGCGGTCACGGGCTCGCTCGGCGGCAGCGCCATATCGACGTAGATCTCGCCCAGGAAGAACATCGAGCCCGCGTCGCGGTCGAGCACCAGCGTGTGCTTGCCGCGCCAGCCCTGCCCGCTGCGCGAGGCCAGCTCAGCCTCGAGCACCGGGGCCGAGTCGGTGAAGGCGCGGTGGCCGAATGGCCCGACCTCTTCGGCGATGCGTTCCGCCAGCTTCGCGAGCCGGTTGCGCAGCACCTTGTGATAGTCCCTGCCCCGCGCATAGACCGACACGATGGCTTCGCCGGGCCGCGTGAGGCGGTCGAACTCGACGGCCTGCCACTCGGGGGCGGTGTCGCGCGGCAGGTAGTTCATGCGCGCGGTGATCACGCTCACCGTGCCCGGCACCAGTTCGGCCGGGCGGGCGCGGCGGGTGCCGTGTGTTGCCATGTATTGCATCTCGCCATGGAACCCATGGGCCAGCCACTGCATCAGACCGTCCTCGGCGCTCGATAAATCGACGCCCGCGATTCCGATTTGGGAGAATCCGAGTTCCCGGGCCAAAGCCTGAATACGAACAACGAGTGGATGGCTGACGATCACTTGCCGATTGTAGAAACGCAAACGAGCACCCGCACCCTGCGCTGGCGCAGCGAAGACGACACCGCCGCTTTCGCGCAGGCGCTCGCCGCATCGCCCGCGTTGCGCGACGCCTTCATCGCGCTGCACGGCGACCTCGGTGCCGGCAAGACGACTTTCGTTCGGCACCTGCTGCGCGCGCTCGGCATCGCGGGGCGCATCAAGAGCCCCACCTACGCGGTGGTCGAGCCGCACGATGCGCCCGACGGCCTGCAGATCTTCCATTTCGACTTCTATCGCTTCGCCGACCCGCGCGAATGGGACGACGCCGGTTTCCGCGACATCTTCGCGGGGCCGGGCCTCAAGTTGGCCGAATGGCCCGACAACGCCGCGGGCCGCACACCAATTGCCGACCTCGCTATTAAAATAGAAGCAATGACTGACGACACACGCAGCGTGACCCTCCTCGCGAACACCCCTCGCGGCAGCGATCTGCTGGCGCGCATCGCCGCATGAAGGCGGTCGGCCTGAAACGGCGCGTGCTTCTGCAGGGCGGCAGCATCGCGCTGATGCTTGGCGTGCACCAGATCGCGCGCGGCGCGACCATCCTCGCGGTGCGCGTATGGCCCGCCGCCGACTACACCCGCGTGACCATCGAGTCCGACGCGCGCCTCAATTCGCAACAGCTCGTGGTGGGCAGCCCGCCGCGGCTCGCGGTCGACATCGAGGGCATCGACCTCAACCCCGAACTGCGCGAGCTGGTGGGCAAGATCAAGCCGGGCGACCCGTACATCAACGGCCTGCGTGTCGGGCAGAACGCGCCGAAGGTGGTGCGCATCGTGTTCGACCTGAAGCAGGCCGTGGTGCCGCAGGTGTTCTCGCTCGCGCCAGTGGCCGCGTACAAGCACCGCCTTGTGCTCGACCTGTACCCCGAGCAGGCCGTCGACCCGATGGAAGCGCTGATCGCTGAGCGCCTGCGCGACGCGCCCCGCGCGCCACAGGGCGGCAACCCGCCCGTGGCCGGCATCGTGCCCTCGAACCCGACCGCGCCGGCGGGCGACCCGCTCGGCGACCTGATGGCACAGCAGGCCATGCGACCCGGCCCGCAGACGCCGCCGCCAGCCGTGGTGGCGGGCAACGATCGCCCGCAGGCGCCGGTGATCTCCGCGCCGCCGCCACCTGTGGTGGGCACCGCGCCCGTCAGGCCGTTGGCGCCACCCGCATCGCCGCCGCCGGTGGCTGCGCCCCGCGGCGGCACCGCCACGGCGAGCCGCACCGACCGCATCATCATCGTGGCGCTCGATCCCGGCCACGGCGGCGAAGACCCGGGCGCCATCGGCCCCAGCGGCACGCGCGAAAAAGACATCGTGCTGCAGGTTGCGCACCGCCTGCGCGAACGCATCAACGCGGGCAGCGTGAACGGCAGCCCGATGCGCGCGTTTCTCACGCGCGACGCCGACTTCTTCGTGCCGCTGGGCGTGCGCGTGCAGAAGGCACGGCGCGTGCAGGCCGACCTGTTCGTGAGCATCCATGCCGACGCCTTCACCACGCCCGCCGCGCGCGGTGCCAGCGTGTTCGCGCTCAGCCAGAGCGGCGCGTCGAGCAGCGCCGCGCGCTGGATGGCCAACAAGGAAAACGAAGCCGACAAGGTCGGCGGCGTCAACGTGGGCGGCCATGAGGCACAGGTGCAGCGCGCCCTGCTCGACATGAGCACGACCGCGCAGATCAACGACAGCCTCAAGCTCGGCGGCGCCATGCTCGGCGAGATCAAGAACATCGGCGCGCGGCTGCACAAGGGGCAGGTCGAGCAGGCCGGCTTCGCGGTGCTGAAGGCGCCCGACATTCCCAGCGTGCTGGTCGAAACCGCCTTCATCAGCAACCCGGAAGAAGAAGCGAACCTGCGCCGCGTGGACTACCAGGAAAGCCTGGCCGATGCGCTGATGCGCGGCATCCAGCGCTACTTTGCACAGAACCCGCCGCTTGCGCGCAGCCGCCAGCTCTGAGCCGCCGGCGGGGCTTTTGTAAAGCCAAAGCATGCCCTGCTGTCCCACGCGGGGCGGCCCGTGACAGCGCACAGGGAGGCGCGGCAGACTCCTACACCGTGCCAAAGCGCAACCTGGACATGATGGCTCATCACTCCTTGAAAGGTGCACATCATGAAGACACGACTCTGGATCGCAGCGGCTGCAGCCACTTCCGTCATGGCTATCGCGGGTTGCGCAAGCGGCCCCAACCAGAACCTCGGAACTGGTGTGGGCGCGGTAGGCGGTGCGCTGGTGGGCAATGCCATCGGCGGCAACACGGCAGCCACCGTCGGCGGTGCAGCCATCGGCGGCATCATCGGCAACCAGGTGGGCCGCAATGCCGACGAACGCAACTACTACAACCAGCAGCGCTACCCGAGCGGCAGCGGCTACTACCCCGGCAACGGCCCGAACTACTGATCCGGCTCAGGCCCAGGGATGAAAAAAAGCGCGCCCTCGTGGCGCGCTTTTCTGTTTCTGTTCGGGTGAATTGATCGCGGATCAGGCCGCGGGCAACTGCGCTGCGCGCGCCTTCTCGGCCTTGGAAGCGCGCCATGCGCCGAAGATGGCGAGCAGGCCCGGAATGAAGATCAGCGCCCAGATGATCTTGTCGAGATGCTGCCGCACGAATGGCAGGTTGCCGAAGAAATAGCCGGCGGTCGCGATGCCCAGCACCCAGATCAGCGCGCCGGCGACGTTGTATGCCGTGAACTTGCCACGGTTCATTTCCGCCACGCCGGCCACGAAGGGCGCGAAGGTGCGAATGAAGGGCATGAAGCGCGCGAGCACGATGGTGATGCCGCCATAGCGTTCGTAGAAGCCATGCGCCTGGTCGAAGACCTTGCGGTTGAAGAATCGCGAACTCTCCCACTGGAACACCTTCGGTCCGAAGTAGCGCCCGATCGAATAGTTGCACTGGTCGCCCAGGATGGCCGCCGCAATCAGGATGCCGCACGCCAGCGGATAGCTCATGAGTCCCGCGCCGCACAGCGCGCCGACGATGAACAGCAGCGAGTCGCCGGGCAGGAACGGCATCACCACCGCACCGGTCTCCACGAACACGATCAGGAAGAGCAGCGCATAGACCCACGGACCGTAGGCGATGACGAACTGCTCGAGGTGCTTGTCGACATGCAGGATGAAGTCGACGAGAAAGCTGATGATTTCCATGGGCGCGGATTATCCTTGGTGAACCCGAACGCCCCCTGAATCACCCCAACATCGGGCAGCGCGGCACGCCTCCTAAAATGGCCCGGTGAGTGCCCTCCCAACCTCTCCCCTTCCCACCGAACGCCGCCCCATCCGGGAACTGCCCGACGAGCTGATCAGCCAGATCGCCGCCGGAGAAGTGGTCGAGCGGCCCGCCTCGGTGGTGCGCGAACTGCTGGACAACGCGCTCGACGCGGGCGCCCGCCAGATCACGGTGCGGCTGGCCTCGGGCGGCGTGCGGCTGATTTCCGTCGAGGACGACGGCATGGGCATTCCGCGCGAAGAACTTACCGTGGCCCTGCGCCGCCATGCCACCAGCAAGATCGCGAGCCTCAACGACCTGGAAACGGTCGGCACGATGGGCTTTCGCGGCGAGGCGCTCGCGGCCATCAACGCGATCGCCGAACTCAGCATTCTTTCGCGCTTTGCCGGCGCCGACACGGCCTTCGCCCTGGACGGCCGCACCGGCGAACTGCGGCCGGTGGCCCGCTCCACCGGCACCACGGTCGAGGTGCGCGAGCTGTTCTTCGCGACCCCCGCGCGCCGCAAGTTCCTGAAGACCGACGCCACGGAGCTCGCCCATTGCATCGAGGCGGTGCGCCGCCATGCGCTGGCGCGGCCCGAGGTGGGCTTCTCGATCTGGCACGACGGCAAGCTGGTCGAGCAATGGCGCGCCGCCGAGGTCCGCGAGCAGCGGCTGGCCGATGCGCTGAGCGACGAGTTCGTGGCGCAGAGCGTGGCGGTCGACCGCGTCGGCGGTCCGGTGCGCGTGGTCGGCCGTGCCGGCATTCCCGATGCGGCCCGCTCGCGCGGCGACCAGCAGTTCTTCTACGTCAACGGCCGCTTCGTGCGCGACAAGGTGCTGTCGCATGCCGTGCGCAGCGCATACGAAGACGTGCTGCACGGCCACCGCCAGCCGATCTACGCGCTGTACCTCGAGATCGATCCGTCGCGGGTCGACGTGAACGTGCATCCCACCAAGATCGAGGTGCGCTTCCGCGACGGGCGCGAGATCCACCAGGCGGTGCGCCATGCCATCGAGGACGCGCTGGCGGCGCCGCGCGCCGGCGACGCCGTGGCCGCATCCGGCCCGCCGCAGCCCTTCTTCAGGCAGACACCGCTGCCACCGAACGCCAGCTGGGCCCAGCCTGCTATCAATTTCGTAGCTCAGGAACGCGGCGCCGGGGATTTCGAGGCACTGTGGCCCCAGCAACGCGCCGACCGCTCCGACGACCAGCCACGGACTGAAACAGCCTTTCGTCCGCCGGCCGGGCTCGGCCTGTCGGCGGTCGTCCCCGCTGCAGCGCCGGCGCCGACGGCGACCAACGACGAGGCCTGGCCCCTGGGCCGCGCGCTGGCCCAGCTGCAGGGCATCTACATCCTGGCCGAGAACAGCCAGGGCCTGGTGGTGGTCGACATGCACGCGGCGCACGAGCGCATCGTCTACGAGCGGCTCAAGACCCAGCTCGACGGCGCGGCCATCACCAGCCAGCCGCTGCTGATTCCCGCCACCTTCGCGGCCACGCCGCAGGAAGTGGCCACGGCCGAAGCCTGCGCGTCGGTGCTGCCGACGCTGGGGCTGGAGATCACGCCGTTCTCGCCGCGCACGCTTGCGGTGCGCGCGGTACCCGGAACGCTGGCCGACGGCGACCCGGTGGAGCTGGCGCGCAGCGTGCTGGCCGAGTTGGGCCAGCACGACGCAAGCACCGTTGTGCAGCGTGCCCAGAACGAATTGCTCTCCACCATGGCCTGCCACGGCGCCGTTCGGGCCAACCGCAAGCTCACCATCGACGAAATGAACGCACTGTTACGCCAGATGGAGGCGACCGAGCGTTCCGACCAGTGCAACCACGGCCGCCCCACCTGGCGGCAGCTATCCATCCGCGAGCTGGATTCGCTGTTCATGCGCGGCCGATAGCCCCGGAAAGCGCCTTTCAGAGGGTTTTCGAGGGGTTCGGGCGGTCATCCGCGTTCCGGGCACGCACGTTGCATAGGCTCCACAAAGCGCCTGCGGGCGTTGTTTCAGGGAGTTAACCGCGGCGCGATGTCGGCACGCCGCGGCCAACGCAGGTGAACTTTTCCGCCGACTTCGCTGTCCCTCAACCTCATGATGAAACGCTGGACCCTCCTCGCGTCAGTCTTTTCGCTTTGCGCCCTGCTGGCGGCGGGTTGCTCGACGCTCGACGAACAGCAGCGCCAGTGGATCTTCCAGCCCAGCGACCGCAGCTGGGGCAATACCGCCTCCATGGCCCAGGGCATGGAAGACGTGTGGATCGACTTCCAGTCCTCCCTTACCGGCGAGCCCGCGCGCCTGCACGGCCTGTGGCTGGGCGGCAAGCCCGAGACGACCGACACGCCCGTGTTGCTCTACCTGCACGGCGCCCGCTACAACGTCGCCGGCTCGGCACCGCGCATCCAGCGCATGCACGAGCTGGGCTTCTCGGTGCTGGCCATCGACTACCGCGGCTTCGGGAAGAGCTCCAAGGGCCTGCCCTCCGAGGAATCGGCCCGCGAAGACGCCCGCGCCGCCTGGACCTGGCTGGCCGCGCGCCATCCCAAGCAACACCGTTACATATTCGGCCATTCGCTCGGCGGCGCCATTGGCATCGACCTGGCGGCCCACGTGAACGACGAAAGCGGCGTGATCGTGGAGAGCACATTCACTTCGATCGCCGACGTGGTGAGCGGCTTCAAGTGGGGCTGGCTGCCCTTCGGCCCCTTCATCACACAGCGCTTCGAGGCGATCAACACGGTCAAGAACATCTCCGCGCCGCTGCTGGTGGTGCATGGCACGGCCGACAGCCTGATCAACCCGACACTGGGCCGCAAGCTGTATGACGCGGCCACGGTGCCCAAGCTGTTCGTGCTGGTCGAGGGCGGCTCGCACCACGACACCAACTCGGTTGGCGAGTCGCAGTACCGCGCGGCGCTGGCGCAACTGTTCCGCATGAAGCCGGAGACCACGCTCGCCAGCAATGGCGGCCCGGCCCGCCCGACACCCCGGCTCGCACCGCCGGCCAATGCGCCCACCGCGCAAGACGTGCGCGGTGCCGCGCCTGCGCCGGTGCCAGCGGCCATCTGAGCGACGATTCCACGCAACGGCGTGCGCGGGCAAGCCCCGCGGCGCCGACGCCCCCGCGCCATTTGCTACCCTCGGCGCATCATGTCTCCCAGCTTCCCCCCGGCCGCCGCGGCCAACGCGGCTGCCTCCCCGGCATCGCCGGGCGCCGCGACCCTTCCCGATTCACCGCGCTATGTCGCACTTGCCGGCCCCACCGCATCCGGCAAGACAGCCGTGGCGCTGGCCATGGCGATGGTCCGCCCGGTGGAGATCGTCAGCGTCGATTCGGCGCTGGTCTACCGCGGCATGGACATCGGCACCGCCAAGCCCACCGCCGAAGAGCGCGCCGCCGTGCCGCACCACCTGATCGACATCCTCGATCCGCATGAAAGCTACAGCGCCGCAGCCTTCGTGGCCGACGCCACGCGGCTCATCGGCGAGATCCGCGCGCGCGGCGCGCTGCCGCTGCTGGTGGGCGGCACCATGCTGTATTTCAAGGCGCTGTTCGACGGCATCGACGCCATGCCGGCAGCCGATGCCGCCGTGCGCGCGCGCATCGACGCCGAGGCGGCCACGCTCGGCTGGCCCGCCATGCACACGCGGCTCGCGCAGGTCGACCCGGTCACGGCGGCACGGCTCGCTCCGCAGGACAGCCAACGCATCCAGCGCGCGCTCGAGGTGTGGGAAAGCAGCGGGCAGCCGCTGTCGAGCTTTCATGCGAGCGACAACAAGACTGCCAGGCCCGTCGACGGCGGGGTGCTGTTCTCGCTCGAGCCCGCCGACCGCGCGTGGCTGCACAAGCGCATTGCCGAGCGCTTCGACGCGATGCTGGCGGCCGGCTTCCTCGACGAGGTCAAGGCGCTGCGCGCGCGCGGCGACCTCTCGACCGACCTGCCCTCGATGCGCTGCGTCGGCTACCGCCAGGCGTGGGAAACGCTCGACGCGTGCGGCACGTCGCAACCCGACGCCCGGGCCATGGCCGACCTGCGCGAACGCGGCATCGCCGCCACGCGCCAGCTCGCGAAGCGGCAGGTCACCTGGCTGCGCAGCATGCCGCAGCGCACCGTGATTGCCTGCGACGCGCCCTACGCGGTGCAGAACGCCGTTCAACTGATTGCAAAGGCCATGAGCCCCAACAGCCCCAAGAGCCCAAAGAGCCCCGGATGACGCTGCGTATTTCCAACCTCGGCAAGCACTACGGTGAATCGCCCGTCTTCGAGAACGTGACGCTCGCCGTCGAGCCCGGCGAATTCGTCGCCATCGTCGGCGAATCGGGCGTCGGCAAGTCGACCTTGCTCAACTGCATGGCCGGCCTCGACAGCTGGGACCAGGGCACGGTCACGCACGACGGCACCGACATCGGCGCGCTCGACGGCGAGGCCTGCGCGCTCTGGCGCCGCCGCCACGTGGGTTTCGTGTTCCAGGCCTTCCATGTGCTGCCGCACTTGGACGTCGCGCAGAACGTGTCGCTGCCGCTGATGCTGCTGGGCCAGCAGCGCGACGACGGCCGCGTGGCGCACATGCTTGAAGCAGTAGGCCTGCCCGGCATGGGCGCGCGGCTGCCGCAGACGCTGTCGGGCGGCCAACTGCAGCGCGTGGCCATCGCCCGCGCACTGGTGCACCGCCCCGCCCTGCTGCTGGCCGACGAGCCCACGGGCAACCTCGATCCGGCCACCGCCGCCAAGGTGATGGAACTGCTGATCGGCCAGACGCGCGAGCATGGTGCGTCGCTGGTGCTGGTCACTCACTCCGAGAGCGCGGCGGCCCGTGCGGACCGCCTGCTGCATCTGCGCGCCGACGGCATCGCTGCCTGAGATCTCCGGGCTGCGCTCGATGCCAATGCCGGGTGCGGCAAAAGTTGGCAGAAACAGCGCCGGATTTCAGAGCCCACAGCACGGCTTCTCGTAGCATCGGCGGCCCATAGCCAAGCCATCTGCGAACACACCGACGCCTGCAGTTCATCTGCGTCAAAGGCATGGTGGTCCCGCGTGCCCAGCCAACTCGACAACGGCTTTGCAACGCAATCAGGGGGATCACAGATGCTCGACAGAAGAAACTTCGTTCTAGGCACACTCGCGTCATCCACGCTCGTCGCCTGCGGCGGCGGCGGCGGCAGCAGCAGCAGCAGCAGCATTGGCAGCGGCGCCGCCACGGCCACCAACCGCTACCGCCAAGCCAATCTGCTGGCCAGCCACGCGCGCCATGGTGCCCGTTTCACAGAACCTGAATTCATCAATGGCTGGGGCATCGCCATCCGCCCGGCCGGTGCCGGCGGCCATTTCTGGGTCGGCGGCGGCGGCATCTCCTGGCAGTACCTGGGCGACGTGACGCGCTCCACCGACCCGGCATTGCATGCGCTGCAACAGGACGGCCTGCGCGAGGTGGCCGTGCCGGGCGCCGATGCAGGCACGGGCGAGGACAGCGCCGGCAAAGTCACGGGCGTCGTGTTCAACGGCGCGGCCCTGGCTTCGGACCTGTTCCGGGTGCAAGGCCAGCCGGCCGGCACGCGCATGCTCGACGGCTCGGCGCGCTTCGTCTTCGTCACCGACAGCGGCAGCGTCAGCGCCTGGACGGAGCGCGATGCAGACAGCGGCGCCATCGTGCGCGTCGACGGCCCGGCCGTGGAGGTCTTCAACGGCGCGGATCAGGGCATGGCCTTCTTCGGCGCCGCCATCCACACCGACCGATGGGATCGCCTGTGGCTCGCCGACTTCGGCGCGCAGCCGCAAATACGCACGCTCGATGCACGGTGGCAACCGGTGCCGACGCAGGGCTTCGCCAATCCCTTCGCGAGCGGGCCGGCAGGCACGGCGCGTCCGGGCGATCCGGTGCCGTTCAACATCCAGGTGGTGAGCGACGGAGCCCGCGACCGGGTGTTCGTGCTGTATGCCCTCAGCCAGCCCGACCCGGCACGTGCCGATGCCTTCCACGCCGGCGAGGAAGACGCCCTGGACGCCGCAGCCGAAGCCGCTTCAGGCAACCGGCCAGCGCGGGGCAAGCTGGCAGAGTTCGACCTGGACGGCCGGCTGCTGCGCATCTACGCCGACGACGGCCGGCTCAACGCGCCCTGGGGCGTGGCCATTGCGCCAGCCGACTTCGGTGCGTTGTCGGGCCGGCTGCTGGTCGGCAATTTCGGCGGGGCAGGCCGCATCTGCGCGTTCGACCTGGGCAGCGGGCAGTATGTGGACGACCTGCGCGATGAGCAGGACAGGCCAGTCGCCATCGCCGGCATCTGGGGCCTGCAGTTCGGCAATGGCGTGGCGCTGGGCGACAGCAACGCGCTGTACTTTGCTGCGGGCCCGCAGGGCGAAACCGAAGGGCTCTTCGGCTCGCTGCGCGCCATCTGAAACCTATGACTGCGGCGCAAGCAGCGCCGCGTAGCGCGACAGGTCGACGTTGCCGCCGCTGATCACGATGCCCACGCGCTGGCCGGCGATGGCCTTGCCCGCCGCAATGGCGCCCGCAAAGGCGAGGCAGCCGGTCGGTTCCACCACCATCTTCATGCGCTCGGCGAAGAAGCGCATGGCGTCGACGAGCTGCGCGTCTGTCACGGTGAAGATGTCGTCCACGTCGCGGCGGATGATGCCGAAGGTGTATTCGCCCAGGTGCTGCGTCTGCGCGCCGTCGGCGATGGTCTTGGGCGTTTCGATGTGCACGATCCTGCCCGCGCGGAACGACTGCTGGCCGTCGTTGCCCGCCTCGGGCTCGACGCCGTAGACCTTGCAGTTCGGCGCGAGTGCGCGCGCCGACAGCGCGGAGCCCGACAGCAGCCCGCCGCCGCCGAGGCACACGAACAGATGGTCGAGCGGACCGGTCTCCTCGATCAGTTCCTTCACCGCCGTGCCTTGGCCGGTGAGCACGTCGGGGTGGTCGTAGGGCGGAATCATCGTCATGCCGCGCTCCTGCGCGAGCCGTTTGGTCAGTGCCTCGCGGTCTTCGGTGAAGCGGTCGTACATCACCACTTCGGCGCCGTAGCCCTGCGTGGCCGCGACCTTGGCGGCGGGCGCGTCCTTGGGCATCACGATCACGGCGGGCATCGACAGCAGTCGGGCCGACAGCGCGATGGCCTGCGCATGGTTGCCCGACGAGAAGGCGATCACGCCGCCCTTGCGCTGCGCCGCGTCGAACCTGGAAAGCGCATTGAACGCGCCGCGGAACTTGAAGGCGCCCATGCGCTGGAAGTTCTCGCACTTGAAGAAGAAGCTCGCGCCCCAGCGCTCGTCGGCGGTGGTCGAGCGCAGCACGGGGGTGCGATGGGCATGGCCCTCGAGCCGCTGGGCAGCGGCAATGACGTCGTCGTAGGTCGGTAGTTGCATGCGCCGAGCTTAGCGGCGCCTCGCAATCTTTTGCAGGCCCGATGGGTAAAAACCCGGTATGCGCGGCCGCCCTGAAGTTTGTACTCTGTATACAGAGTTCAGACCCGGAGCCCGTCCATGCCAGCCCAGCTCGTCAGCATCGAAGCCGCCCCCGACCTCGTCGACCAGGTCTACCGCGCCCTGCTCGGCGCCATCAGCAGCGGCACGCTCGCGCCGGGCGAGCGCATCACGCAGGAAGACATCGCGCAGCGCCTGTCGGTGTCGCGCCAGCCGGTGCTGCAGGCGCTGCGGCTGCTGAAGAAAGACGGCTTCGTGCTCGACGCGCCGGGCCGCGGCGTGCTGGTTGCGCCGCTGGAGGCCGAGGCGATGCGCAAGGTCTACCAGGTGCGCGGCGCGCTCGATGCGCTGGCCGCGCGGCTCGCGGCGCAGCAGCGCTTTCGCATCGATCCGAAGCTCATCGAGCGCGGCCGTCGCGCGGCGCGCGGGCGCAATGTGGAAGCCATGCTCGATGCCGACGTGGCCTTCCACCAGGCCATCTACGAGGCCTCGGGCAACCCGCTGATCGGCCAGAGCGCCGATCCGCACTGGCGCCACCTGCGCCGCGCGATGGGCGCGGTGCTGCAGGCCGAGCCGCAGCGCGAATCGCTGTGGGACGAGCACGAGGCGATTGCCGCGGCCATCGCCGCCGGCAACGCCGACCGTGCCGCGCGCCTGAGCGAAGAACATGTCTCGCGGGCCAGCGAGGCACTGAGCGAGCGGCTCGCGCAGCAACAGGCGCGCGCCGCATCCATGACCCCACCGACCAGAAAAGGAGACAAGGCATGAAGCTGACCCCGGAGCAACGCGCGCAGTTCGAGCGCGACGGCTATCTGTTCTTCCCCGGCCATTTCTCGGCCGAAGAGACGAAGGTGCTGACCGACGCGGTGCCGGACCTCTACAGCAGGCGCGAAGCCTTCAACGTGCGCGAGAAAGGCTCCGACGCGGTTCGCACGAACTTTGCCGCGCACCTCATCAGCGAGCCCTTCGCGCGGTTGGCGCGCCACCCGCGCATGGTGGGACCGGTGACCGACCTGTTCGAGGAAGAGGTCTACATGCACCAGTTCAAGATCAACGGCAAGATGGCCTTCGAAGGCGACGTGTGGCAGTGGCACCAGGACTACGGCACCTGGCTCAACGACGACCTGATGCCCACCGAGCGCGCGATGAACGTCGCGATCTTCCTGGACGACGTGAACGAGCACAACGGCCCGCTGATGTTCATACCGGGCAGCCACCGCAAGGGCGTGGTCGATGCGAAGCATGACCTGACCACCACCAGCTACCCGCTGTGGACGGTCGACAACGACCTGATCCGCCAGCTGGTCGACCGTGCCGGCGGCAAGCGCGGCGGCATCGTCTCGCCGAAGGGGCCGGCAGGCTCGATGATTCTTTTCCACAGCTGCCTGGTGCATGCCTCGGGCAGCAATCTGTCGCCCTTCAACCGCGTGGCGGTGTACCTGAGCCTGTGCGCGGTCAGCAACCACATCCGGCGCCACAAGCGGCCCGAGTTCATCGCGCATCGCGACTTCACGCCCATCGAGATGCTGCCCGACGACTGCCTGTTGAAGCCCTATCCGGTGGAAGTGCCATGGAAGAACGGCCTGCCCGAGAGCGCGCTGCGCACCTCGCTGGACGTGCTCGACACCGCGGAGGCCTGACCCCATGAGCCTGCACAACCGCCTGCAGCAGCGCGCCGCCGAAGGCCGCCCCGTGCGCATCGGCCTCATAGGGGCCGGCAAGTTCGGCGCCATGTATCTCGCGCAGATTCCGCGCACGCCCGGCGTGCAACTGGTGGCGATTGCCGACCTCTCACCGGACGCGGCCCGCGTCAGCCTGGAGCGCGTGGGCTGGCAGCGCGAACGTGCCGCGGCCTCATCCGTGCAGGAAGCGCTGAAGCACGGCACCACCTGGATCACCGACGACTGGCAGGCCGTGACGCGCGAGCCGTCCATCGACATCGTGGTCGAGTGCACCGGCAACCCCATCGCCGCGGTAGACCACTGCCTGGACGCCTTCGCGCACGGCAAGCACGTGGTGAACGTGACCGTGGAGGCCGACGCCTTCTGCGGCCCGCTGCTCGCTCGCAGGGCACAGCAGGCCGGCGTGGTCTATTCGCTGGCCTTCGGCGACCAGCCGGCGCTGATCTGCGACCTGGTCGACTGGGCCCGCACCTGCGGCTTTCCGGTGGTGGCTGCCGGGCGCGGCCACAAGTGGCTGCCGCACTTCACCGAATCGACGCCCGAGACGGTGTGGGGCAACTACGGCCTCACGCCCGAGCAGGCGAAGCGCGGCGGGCTCAACCCGAAGATGTTCAACAGCTTTCTCGACGGCTCCAAGCCGTCCATCGAAAGCTCGGCGGTGGCCAACGCCACCGGCCTCACTGTGCCTTCCGACGGCCTGCTCTATCCGCCCGCGAGCGTGGAAGACATTCCCTTCGTCACGCGGCCCAGGAGCGAAGGCGGCGTGCTCGAGCGCAAGGGCATGGTGGAGGTGGTCTCATCGCTGGAGGCCGACGGGCGCAAGATCCCCTACGACATCCGCATGGGCGTGTGGGTCACGGTCGAGGCCGAGACCGAGTACATCAAGAACTGCTTCGAGGAGTACAACGCCCACACCGACCCGAGCGGGCGCTACTTCACGCTGTACAAGCGCTGGCACCTGATCGGCCTGGAGGTGGGCATGTCGGTGGCCAGCGTGGCGCTGCGCGGCGAGCCCACCGGTGCCGCCACCTGCTGGAACGCCGACGTGGTGGCCACCGCCAAGCGCGACCTCGCGGTGGGCGAGGTGCTCGACGGCGAAGGCGGCTACACGGTCTGGGGCAAGCTGCTGCCGGCCGACCGCTCGCTGCGCATGGGCGGCCTGCCGCTGGGGCTGGCGCACGGCATCCGCCTGCTGCGTCCGGTGAAGAAGGGCCAGAGCCTGAGCTGGGCCGACGTGGCCATCGACACTTCGACCGCTGCGTACAAGCTTCGCGGCGAAATGGAAGGCATGTTCGCACCGGCGGTGGAAGCGCGGGTGGCGTGAGCGCCCAGCGCGGGTGAATGCGAAATGCTGCATTGCACCCGCGCGCCATAACGGAAAAAATATTTGCCACGGCGCGCCACGGCGTGTCGAAATGGCCGCACGCGGGCCGTCATTGTGGTGAGCGATCCTGCTCTGCACAGCTTTTCCATGACGGAGAGACACCATGCAGTACATGTTGATGTTCTACCAACCCGCGGCCGAATTCGAACAACGCGACGACGCCTCCTCCCAGGCCTACCGCGCCAGCTGGGTCGCCTATGCCGACGCGGTGCGCCAGGCCGGCATCTCGCTCGGCGGCCACGGCCTGTTCCCGCCCATGACCGGCACCACCCTGCGCGTGCGCGGCGACAAGCGCCAGGTGCAGGACGGCCCGTTCGCCGACACCAAGGAGCAGCTCGGCGGCTACTTCGTGATCGACGTGCCCGACCTCGACGCGGCGCTCGAATGGGCGGCGCGCGCGCCCTGCGCGACCAGCGGCGGCGTCGAAGTGAGGCCCGTGTTCGTGGCCACCGCCGTCGCCGCATGATGAAAGACCCGGTGGCTCACCAGGCCGCCGAACGTGCGGCGCGCGATTCATACGGGCGGCTGCTGGCCATCCTGTCGGCCCGCACGCACGACATCGCCGCATCGGAAGACGCTCTGGCGGACGCTTTCGCGCGTGCGCTCGAGCGCTGGCCGGCCGACGGCATACCGGCCCGGCCCGACGCCTGGCTGCTGAGCGTCGCGCGGCACCGCAAGCTCGACGCCTGGCGCCACACCCGCGTGCAGGACGAGGCCACCCAGGCGCTGATGCTGCTGGCGGGCGAGGTCGACGACGGTGACAGCGCCAACGACGGCGCGGCCGTGCCCGACGAGCGGCTGCGCCTGCTCTTCGTGTGCGCGCACCCGGCCATCGACGCGCCGGCGCGCGCGCCGCTGATGCTGCAGACCGTGCTCGGCCTGGACGCGGCGCGCATGGCAGGCGCCTTCCTGACCTCGCCTTCGACGCTCGGCCAACGGCTGGTGCGCGCCAAGGCACGCATTCGCGCCGCCGGCATTCCCTTCGAATACCCGCAGGCGCGCGAACTGCCGCAGCGGCTGCAGGACGTGCTCGACGGCATCTACGCCGCCTACGGCACAGGCTGGGACGACGTGGACGGCGCCGATGCGATTCCGCGCAACCTGACGGACGAGGCCATCGACCTGGCCCGCATCCTGTGCAAGCTGATGCCGCGCGAACCCGAGCCGCTGGGCCTGCTCGCGCTCATGCTGTTCTGCGAGGCGCGCACCGCCGCGCGCCGCAACGATGCCGGTGCGTACGTGCCGCTCGACCAGCAGGACATCACGCGCTGGAACCACGAGTTGCTGGCCGAGGCCGAGCACCATTTGCGGCAGGCCTCGTCGATGCAGTCGCTGGGCGCCTACCAGCTGGAGGCGGCCATCCAGTCTGCACATTGCGAACGCCGCGCCGGCGCGCCCGTGCCGCCCGAAACCCTGGTGTCGCTGTACCAGGGCCTTCTGGCCTTGCGCCCCAGCATCGGCGCGCAGGTCAGCCTTGCCTGCGCGCTCGCCAATGCGCGCGGACCGGAGACGGGATTGCAGGCGCTCGATGCGATCCCCGCGGCCGACGTCACCAACTACCAGCCGTTCTGGGCCGCGCGTGCCCATCTGCTGGCTGCCGGCGGCGCACGCGCGGCGGCGCGGCAGGCATACGACCGGGCCATCGGCCTGAGCACCAGCGCGGTGGTGCGGGCGTATCTCAACGCGATGTCGCAGCGGCTCTGAGCGGCCCTACTTCGTGCTGTTGAAGGTGCGCGGAAACAATGCCGCCTGCGAGCGATCGCGCAGCCGGTAGCTCATGGCCGGCCGGCCCAGGCTGCCCGTGACCATGCCGGCCTCTTCCATGAACCCGCCGTCGAGCATGCGCTTGCGGAACGCGCTCTTGTCGACGTCGCGGCCCAGCACCACTTCGTAGACGCGCTGCAGCGCGGGCAGCGTGAAAGGCTCTTCGAGCAGGAAGGCCGGCAGCGAGGTGTATTCGACCTTGCCGCGCAGCCGGGCGACGGCCGCCTCGAGCAGCTCGCCGTGATCGAAGGCCAGCCGCTTGCGCGAAGCGGCACCGACCTCGAACCACGTCACATCCGACGCGTTGGCGCCGCTGCGCAATTGCATTGCCTGCGCAGGAACCAGCGCATAGAAGCAGTGCGTGGCCGACCAGCCGCGCGGGTCGCGCTGCGCACCGCCCCAGCTGCCGAGCTGCTCGAGGTAGGGCGTGACCACGCCGGTCTTCTCGCGCAGCTTGCGCAGGGCGCAGCCGAGCAGCGTGGCGTCTTCGTGGATGTTCACGAAGCCGCCCGGCAGCGCCCACTTGCCGGGAAAAGGCTCGTCGCTGTCGGCTGGCCGCTTCACCAGCAGGACCTGCAGGGCGTCGTCGAGCACGGTGAACATCACCACGTCGACCGTGACCAGCGGGCGGGGAAAAGTCAGCGGCGGGAAGTTCGGCTTGGGTGTGTTCACGGGAAAGGCTTGACGCCGGATTTGTTAGTTGTACTATACAACCCTCAATTAGTTGCACAGAGCAACTCATGAAAGAAGAATAGAAAAATGACCACGACACCCCGCAGCACCCGAGACCTGCCCGCGTACTTCGCACAGGGCCACCGCCCCGAATATCTGCTGTTCTGGGGCCACCAGGCACCGAAGATCGGCGTCGACAAGAGCTGCTTCAGCCAATGGTTCGAGGCGGAGTTCATCGTCGACGGCATCCGCTATCGCACCGCCGAGCATTTCATGATGGCGGGCAAGGCGCGCCTGTTCGGCGACGCCGAGACCTGCGAACGCATCCTCGCGGCGCGCACGCCCGCCGAAGCCAAGAAGCTGGGCCGCGAGATCCGCAACTTCGACGAAGCCGCATGGGTGGCCGCTCGCCTGGACATCGTGACGCGCGGCAACATCGCCAAGTTCGCGCAGAACCCGGCGCTCGGTGCCTTCCTGCTGGGCACGGGCCATCAGGTGCTGGTGGAAGCCAGCCCGGTCGATCCCATCTGGGGCATCGGACGCGCCGCGACCGACCCCGCGGCGCAAGACCCGCGCGAATGGAAGGGCCTCAACCTGCTGGGCTTTGCCTTGATGGCCGCGCGCGATGCTTTGAGGCAGACGCCATGAACAACGGCATCGACCGCTACCGCGGCTGCCTGCTCGGCCTGGCCTGCGGCGACGCCGTGGGCACCACGGTCGAGTTCCGCGCGCGCGGCAGCTTCACGCCCGTGACGGGCATGCAGGGTGGCGGCCCGTTCGGGCTAGTTGCCGGCGAATGGACCGACGACACCTCGATGGCGTTGTGCCTGGCCGCGAGCCTGATCCACTGCAAGGGCTTCGATGCTGCCGACCAGATGAACCGCTACTGCAACTGGCGCAGCGTGGGCTACATGAGCAGCACCGGCAACTGCTTCGACATCGGCCTCACGGTGTCGGGCGCCCTCACCCGCTATCTCGCGTCCGGCGATCCGTTCGCGGGCGACCCCGATCCGCGCACGGCCGGCAACGGCGCCTTGATGAGGCTCGCACCGGTGCCGATGTTCTACGCGGCCAGCGCGCAGGCCACCTGGAAGCAGGCCGGAGAAAGCACGCGCACCACGCACGGCGCCCTGGAGGCCATCGAATGCTCGCAGCTCTTCGCGCTGCAGTTGCGCTCGGCATTGCGCGGTGAAAGCAAGGAAGCGATTCTTTCGACAAAGCCGCTGACGCCCTTGAGCGACAAGGTCATGGCGCTCGCGCGCGGCGACTACGCGTCGAAGCCCATCGAGCGCATCAAGGGATCGGGCTACTGCGTCGAGTCGCTCGAAGCGGCGCTCTGGTGCTTCGCGCACACGCGCTCGTTCGAGGAAGCCGTGCTTGCCGCCACCAACCTGGGCGACGACGCCGACACCACCGCGGCAATCTGCGGCCAGCTGGCGGGTGCCTTCTACGGCGCCAGTGCCATTCCGGCTGACTGGCTACGCCCGCTGGTGATGCGAGAAGAGATCGAGCAGATGGCAGACCAGCTTCTGGCGCTGGCCGGCTGAACGGCCCGCGCGGTCACTGCTGCAACGGCACCGCCGCCGCAGCGCCCTCGCGACGCGCATCGAGCTGGCTGCCCCCTTGCGTCAGCGACACGGCGACCACCGCATTGGCCGCGTCGCGCCGGAACACGAACTGCGCGCCGATGCCCACCACGGCAAAGCGATCGGCGCCCGTGGGCGTCAGCGCGTTGTAGCCGCGCCCCGTCTCCCGCACCAGCAGCTTCGCGCCGCGCACGGTGAAGCTCAGCGCCTTGGCCTTGCTGATGCGGAACTCGCCCTTGTAATCGTCCAGGCGCTGCGGGTCGAGCGGCACCTCGGTCGTCGGCACCGGGTAGCGGCTCTTGCCGATGGCCAGCATCACCGGCTGCAGCGGCGCGCGCGCGTTGCTGCCGAGTACGACGATCGCCTCGTTGGTGTCGGGCGCGATCAGCCAGAGCGTGCGGTAGCCCTCGGTGAGGCCAGCGTGCCAGTAGGTGCGGCGGCCGCCCTCGGGGCCGCGCACCATCACCGCGTAGCCGATCTCGGCGCCCTCGTAGCGCGCCAGTGGCGTCAGCATGCGCGCGGCGGCAGGCCCCAGCGGGCCGCCGGCGCCCGCGATGATGGCGCGGCTGAAGGTCATCATGTCGGCGGCGGTGGAGCGCAGCGCACTCGCCGGCGCATAGGCCTGCATGTCGAACAGCGGCTGGCGGCGGTCGCCGGCAAAGGCAGGGGCCATGCGCGAAGCCTTGTCGCCCAGCGTGATGACGGTGTCGTTCATGCCCAGCGGCTCGGTGATGCGCGCGCGCACCAGCTCGCCCCACGAGGTGCCGTAGTGCTCCGCCAGCAACTGGCCGAGCAGCGCCATGCCGAAGTTGCTGTACGCGCCCTCGCACGGGGGCGCCGCGGCCGTGAGCTTGATGCGCGTGAGCGCGGCCCAGAACATCGGCTTGTCGAAGCTGCGGAACTGCTCCGCCAGCGGGGCGCCGCCGCTCACGCCGTCGGCCATCACGGGCATGCAGCCGGTGTGGGTGACCAACTGGCGCAGCGTGACCGAGGCCACGGCGGGCGACAGCCCTTGCACCTTGCCCGCGAGCAGCTTGCCCACGGTGTCGTCGAGCTTGAGGTCGCCGCGCTCCACCGCCTGCGCCAGCAGCAGGCCGGTGAAGACCTTGGTGACGGAGCCGATCTCGAACATCGGCTGCTCCGCGCTGTTGGGCTCGATGGGGCGCGGCGGCGACGGCGGCTCGGGGTTGTAGGCCGCGCCGTAGGCGGGCTTGCCGTTGCGCAGCGTGCCGACCACCAGCGTGCCGCGCTCCGCGCCGAGCGCGGCCTTGGCGATGAAGGCCGGGTCGCTGGCCAGCGTCAGCGGCTGCGGCTGCGGCTGCGGTTGCGCGGCGGCGGTGCCGGCCAGCAGCGGTGCGAGGAGCCAGGCCGCGAGCCAGCGGCAGGGACTGGCGCGGGTCGTGGCGCGGATCATGGCGCGGGGCAACAGCCGCATCGTGAGATTCCTCAGCTTCGTCGAAGAGGTGCCATCGTGCCACGCCTGTGTAACAACGTGCGCGCCGCGACAATCGGCGTATGCGCGCATTGCTCACGACCTTCTCCTGGCAGGAACTCCGCCACCACCCCTGGCGCAACGCGGCCGCCGTGCTGGCGGTGATGCTGGGCGTGGCGCTGGCGTTCTCGGTGCAGCTGATCAACGCTTCGGCGCTCGACGAGTTCTCCAGCGCGGTGCGCTCGGTCAACGGCCAGCCCGACCTCGAGGTGCGCGCCGTGCAGGGCGGCTTCGACGAGGCCGTGTTCGCGCGCATCGCGCAGCAGCCGCAGGTCACGCTTGCCAGCCCGGTGCTGGAGTTCCAGGGCTTGGCGCTGGCCGCAGGCGAGCGACAGGTGCCGATGCGCGTGATCGGCGTCGATGCGCTGGTGCTGCCGACCATCGCGCCCGCGCTGATGCCTCAGGCCGAGGCCGGCGCCGACCGCTTCGCGCTGTTCGCGCCCGGCCATGTGTTCCTCAACAACGCGGCCCGCACCGCGCTGGGCCTGCCGGCGCAATCGGCCGGCGGCGCGGCCGAGACGGTGCAACTGCGCAGCGGCGACGCGTGGCAACGGCTCGACGTGGCCGGCCATGTGGCCGCAGGCGGCACGGCACTCGCGGTGATGGACATTGCCGCCGCGCAGGAGCTGTTCGGCCAGGTGGGGCAGCTCAGCCGCATCGACCTGCGGCTCGCGCCCGGCACCGACCGCGCCGCCTTCATGTCCTCGCTGCGGCAATCGCCGGGCTGGCCGGCAGGCGTGCAGTTCGCGGAGCCGGGCGACGCGGCGGAGCGCGTGAGCAACCTCTCGCGCGCCTACCGCGTGAACCTCACGGTGCTGGCGCTGGTCGCGCTGTTCACCGGCGCGTTCCTCGTGTTCTCGGTGCTGGCGCTCAGCGTGGCCAAGCGCGCGCAGCAGTTCGCGCTGCTCGGCGTGCTGGGCCTCACCCCGCGCGAACGGCTGCGGCTGGTGCTGGCCGAATCGCTGGTGCTGGGCCTGATCGGCAGCGCGGCCGGGCTCGCGCTGGGCACTGCGCTCGCGGCCTTCGCGCTGCGCGTGCTCGGCGGCGACCTGGGCGGCGGGTATTTCGAAGGCGTCGCGCCCAAGCTGCACTGGAGTACAGGCGCTGCGGCGCTTTATGGCGGGCTGGGCGTGCTGGCCGCGCTGGTCGGTGGCTGGTGGCCCGCGCGGGCGGCGCAGGCGCTGCCCGAGGCGCAGACGCTCAAGGGGCTGGGCGCGGCGCCCGCGCGGGGCAACAGCCACTGGCTCGCGCTGGGTCTGATCGGGCTGGGCGCGGTGCTGGCCAATGTGCCGGCCATCGGCGGCATTCCGGTGGCGGCGTACCTGTCGGTGGCCTGCCTGCTGGTGGGCGGCATCACCGCCCTGCCCTGGCTCATCGCGCTGCTGTACGACCGCATCGCGCCGGTGTTCGCGCAGCGCCTGCTGCCGATGCTGGCCATCGAGCGCGCACGCCGCATGCGCGGCACCGCGGCCGTGGCGGTGAGCGGCGTGGTCGCGAGCCTGAGCCTGGCGGTCGCACTGACCGTGATGGTCGCGAGCTTCCGCGATTCGGTCACGCACTGGCTCGACGTCGTGCTGCCGGCCGACCTGTATGTGCGCGCCACCTCGGGCGGGCGCGGCGGCAACGCGGGCAACGGCAACAGCACCGACACCGCGACCTTCCCTCCTGCCTTCGTGCAGGCCCTGGCGCAGCTGCCCGGCGTGGCGCGCACCGGCACGCTGCGCACGCAGACGCTGCAGCTCGATGCCACGCGGCCCGCCGTCACGCTGATCGCGCGCAGCCTCGAAGGCGGCGCCACCCAGTCGCTGCCGCTGGTTGGCAGCGCGCTGCCGGTGCCCGAGGGGCAGGTCGGCATCTACGTGAGCGAGCCGATGGTCGAGCTGTACGGCGCGAAGCCGGGCACGGTGTTCGCACCGCTGTCCGCCGCCATGGGCGCGGCCACGACTGCGCAAGGGCAACCGCCAGCGTTCTTCGTGGCCGGCGTGTGGCGCGACTACGCCCGGCAGTTCGGTGCCATCACGATGGACGCGCGAGACTTCGAGCGCATCACCGGCGAGCGCAACGTGAGCGACGTGGCGCTGTGGCTTTCGCCCGGCGCCTCCGAAGGCGCGGTGCAGACGCAGGTGCGCGAGCTGGCGGCGCGCCAGGCCGGCGGCTCCGCCGAGTCGGTGGAGATTGCGTCGGTAGGCCAGATCCGCACGACCTCGCTGCGCATCTTCGACCGCAGTTTCGCCGTGACCTACTGGCTGCAGGCGGTGGCCATCGCCATCGGCCTTTTCGGCATTGCCGCCAGCTTCAGCGCGCAGGTGCTGGCGCGGCGCAAGGAATTCGGGCTGCTCGCGCACCTGGGCTTCACGCGGCGCCAGGTGCTGGCGGTGGTGGCCGGCGAAGGCGCGGCATGGACCGCCATCGGCGCCGTCGCGGGGCTGGGCCTGGGACTGGCGGTGTCGGTGGTGCTGGTGAAGGTGGTGAACCCGCAGAGCTTCCACTGGAGCATGGATCTGCTGGTGCCGTGGCTGCGGCTGCTGGGACTGTGCGGCGCGGTGGTGGTGGCGGGCACCGTCACCGCGTGGCTCGCGGGGCGGGCTGCGGCCGGGCGGGACGTGGTGCTGGCGGTGAAGGAAGACTGGTAGGCGGAGGGGCCGGCTTGCTCCCGTCGCCTACGCCGCACGCCAGCCCTGACTTGTAGACTGAGTCCGATATGCAGCAAACCCCCTCTTCCTCGTCGTGCAACGCATGGCTCGAGAGCGCCATCCGCCGCAGCGAGGGCATCGGCCGTCCGCGCGCGGAGCCCGGCTTCATACGCACGCTGGCCGATCGCTTGGTCGAAGTGCCTAGCCTCGCTCCGGTGGCGTGGGTGCGCGGCGAAACCGCCGACATGGCGCCGGCGCAGCGACACGTCGACGCGCCAGCGGCTGCGTGATGACGATGGCTCCCTCGCCCTTCCTGCTGTCGCGCCGCGCGCTGCTGATGGCAGCCTTGAGCGCCGCACCCGCCGCGTGGGCGCTGCCGCCCAGAACGCTGCAGTTCCCGCGCGATTTCGGAAGCCACCCCGACCTGCACACCGAGTGGTGGTACATCACCGGCCATGCGAAGACGGCAGCCGGTCGCGAGTTCGGCTTCCAGGTGACCTTCTTCCGTTCGCGCGTCGAGGCCACGCAGGGCATGCGCTCGGCCTTCGCCGCGAAGAACCTCGTGTTCGCGCATGCGGCCGTCACCGACCTCGAAGGCCGCGTGCTGCTGCACGACCAGCGCATCGCACGCGCGGGCTTCGGCGTGGCGCAGGCCAGCGAGGCCGACACCGACGTGCGCATCCGCGACTGGTCGCTGGCGCGGGAAGGCGGCATCTATGTCGCGCGAATTCCGGCCGGCGAGTTTTCACTCGACCTGCGCTTCACGCCGACGCAGCCGGTGCTGCTGCAAGGCAATGCCGGCCTTTCGCGCAAGGGGCCGGAAGAATCGCAAGCCAGCTACTACTACAGCGAGCCGCAGCTCAAGGCGCAGGGCAAGCTGGCGCTCAAGGGCCAGTCCTTCGAAGTGAACGGCGCCGCGTGGCTGGACCACGAATGGAGCGAAGCGCTGATGCACCCCGAGGCCGTCGGCTGGGACTGGATAGGCATGAACCTCGACGACGGCAGCGCCCTCACCGCGTTCCACCTGCGCCGCGCCGACGGCAGCGCTCTGTGGGCCGGCGGCTCGTTCCGTCCGCGCGACGGCGTGGCGCGCATCTTCAAGAACGACGAAGTGCGCTTCGAAAGCCTCAAGACGTGGGAAAGCCCGCGCACGCAGGCCAAATACCCTACGCAGTGGCGCATGCAGACGCCAGCGGGCGGTTTCGAGGTGCGCGCGCTGCTCGACGACCAGGAGCTGGACAGCCGCGGCTCGACCGGTGGCGTCTATTGGGAAGGCCTGAGCGATCTGCTCGATGCACAGGGGCGGCGCTTGGGGCGCGGCTACCTCGAGATGACGGGCTACGCGGCGCCGCTGAAGCTGTAACTGTTGTAGCCCCGAGCAGACACCGACAACCGAACCATTCCCGACCGCGTTGGGAAAATGTCGACAACCATCCAAAACAAAGGACCCCACCATGAAGATCCGATTCGCAGCACTGGCCATGGCCGGCGCCCTTTGCATCCTCGCGAGCCCGCTGGCGGCCAATGCGCAGGTCTCGGTCAACATCAATGTGCCCGGTCTGGTGATGGCGCCCCCGCCGCCGCCGCGCTACGAGCCGCTGCCACCGCCGCGCGGCGGTTTCGTCTGGGTGCCGGGCCGCTGGGCCTGGGACGGGCGTGCCTACGCATGGCGCCCGGGCGGCTGGCAGCCCGAGCGCGCGGGCTATGCCTACGCTCCGGGACGCTGGATCGAGGACCGCGGCGGCTGGCGCTGGGCCGAAGGCGATTGGCGCCGGCGCGAGGCCTACCGCGAAGCACGCCGGGAGCGCGAGTGGAACGAGGATCACGGCCGCCGCCACGACCGCGACCATTGGCATGAGCGCGAACGCGACTTCTGCCCGCCCGGCCAGGCGAAGAAGGGCAACTGCTGATCCGCAAGCCCGGGCCCGTGGCCGCCATGAAGAAAGGGAGCCGAGGCTCCCTTTTTCTTTGCCTGCGGCGGCTACTTGACCCGCCCCTTGCGCCGCTCGATGAACGCAATGATCTCCCCCATGATCCCCTTGCGGAACGCCAGCACGCAGATCACGAAGATAAGGCCGGTGACCATGGTCACCGATTCGCCCAGCGTGTTGAACCAGTCGATGGTGGTGATGCGCGCCAGGAAGTTGCCGAGTTCGCCGATCTTGTTTTCCAGCAGCACCACAACGGCCGAGCCCACCAGCGGGCCCGACAGCGTGCCCAGGCCACCCACCAGCGTCATCAGGATGACCTGGCCCGAGGCGGTCCAGTGCACGTCCGACAGCGTGGCGAAACCCAGCACCAGCGTCTTGAGCGAACCCGCCAGGCCCGACAGCGCGGCCGAGATCACGAAGGCCAGCAGCTTGAAGCGGCTCACGTCGTAGCCCAGCGAGAGCGCGCGCGGCTCGTTCTCCTTGATGCCCTTGAGCACCTGGCCGAACGGCGAGTGGATGGTGCGCACGATCAGCAGGAACGCGGCCACCACGATCACCAGCGCCACGTAGTACATCGTGAGGTCGCTCGACAGGTCGATCAGGCCGAAGAGCTTGCCGCGCGGCACGCCCTGCAGGCCGTCTTCGCCGCCGGTGAACTTGGCCTGCAGCGCGACGAAGAACATCATCTGCGCGAGCGCCAGCGTGATCATCGCGAAGTAGATGCCCTGCCGGCGGATGGCCAGCACGCCGAAGATCCAGCCCAGGAACGCACCGGTGAGCGTACCCGCGACCAGGCCCAGCTCGGGGGTGAGGCCCCAGACCTTCATCGCATGGCCCGCGACGTACGCGGAGCCGCCGAGGAACGCCGCGTGCCCGAAGGACAGCAGCCCCGTGAACCCCAGCAGCAGGTTGAAGGCCGCGGCGAACAGCGCGAAGCACATGAGCTTCATCACGAACACCGGGTAGGCGCCGAAGAACGGCGCCAGCACCAGTGCGAGCACCAGCAGCGCGTAGACGACGGTGGATATCTTTTTCATGTTCATGCCGTCCGCCTTATTTTTCTTTGCCGAACAGGCCGGCGGGGCGAATCAGCAGCACGATGACCATGATCACGAACACGACCGTGGAAGAAGCTTCCGGATAGAAGACCTTGGTGAACCCCTCGATCACGCCAAGGCCCAGGCCGGTGAGGATGGCGCCCATGATCGAGCCCATGCCGCCGATCACGACCACCGCGAACACCACGATGATGAGGTTCTGTCCCATCAGCGGCGACACCTGGATGACCGGCGCGGCCAGCACGCCGGCGAAGGCGGCGAGCGCGCAGCCGAAGGCGTAGGTCAGCGTGATCATCAGCGGCACGTTGACGCCGAAGGCTTCCACTAGGCGAGGGTTTTCAGTGCCCGCGCGCAGGTAGGCGCCCAGGCGGGTCTTCTCGATCACGTACCAGGTGGCGAAGCACACCACGAGCGACGCCACCACCACCCAGGCGCGGTAGTTGGGCAGCACCATGAAACCGAGGTCGGTGGCGCTGGAGAGCGCATCGGGCGCGTCGTAGGGCAGGCCCGACACACCGTAGACCGAGCGGAACACGCCTTCGATCAGCAGCGTGAGGCCGAGCGTAAGCAGCAGGCCGTAGAGATGGTCGAGCTTGTAGATCCAGCGCAGCAGCAGCCGCTCGATCAGCACGCCGAAGATGCCGATGACGATGGGGGCCGCGATCAGCATCACCCAGTAGTTGATGCCGAGATACTCCATCGCCATCCACGTCAGGACGGCACCGAGCATGAACAGCGCGCCGTGCGCGAAGTTGATGACGTTGAGCAGGCCGAAGATCACCGCCAGCCCGAGGCTCAGGATGGCATAGAACGAGCCGTTGACCAGCCCCAGGAGGAGCTGGCTCAGCAGGCCGGGTAGGGAAATATTCATAGACGTATCAGCAAGCCTCTGGCCGTTTCTTCTTTCTCGCGGGGGCCGCCGCGCACGGCCGCCCGAAGCGGCCGGCCAGCCCCCTTTGCAAAGGGGGGTTGGCGAAGCGACACGCAGTGCGCGCAGCCTGGGGGGGTTACTTCCACAACGCGCACTTGCTTTCGGCCTTGGTGGTGAAGACCTCTTCACCCTTCAGCTTCTGGACCACCTTGTAGTAGTCCCACGGCTGCTTGGATTCGGCCGGCGACTTCACCTGCACCAGGTACATGTCGTGCACGAAACGGCCGTCCTCGCGCACGTAGCCCTTGGCGTAGAAGTCGTCGATGGGCGTCTTCTTGATCTGCGCCATCACCGCGTCGGCATCGACGGTCTTGGCGGCCTGCACGGCCTTCAGGTAGGTCATGGTGGCCGAGTAGTCGGCGGCCTGGATGTCGGTGGGCATGCGCTTGGTCTTCTCGAAGAAGCGCTTGCCGAAGGCGCGCGTCTTGTCGTCGAGGTTCCAGTCCCAGCTGGTCGTCAGCAGCAGGCCTTCGGTGTTCTTCAGGCCCAGGCTGTGCACGTCGGTCACGAACACCAGCAGGCCGACCATCTTCATGGTCTTGGTGATGCCGAACTCCCTGGCCGCCTTGATCGCGTTCTGGGTGTCGCCGCCCGCGTTCGCGAGCGCCAGCACCTGGGCCTTGGAGTTCTGCGCCTGCAGCAGGAACGAAGAGAAGTCCGACGTGTTCAGCGGATGCTTCACGCTGCCCACCACGGTGCCGCCCTTCTCTTTCACGACCTTGGAGGCATCGGCTTCCAGCGCCTGTCCGAAGGCATAGTCGGCCGTCAGGAAGAACCAGCTCTTGTCGCCGCGCGCAATGACGGCGCTGCCGGTGCCCTTGGCCAGCGCCACGGTGTCGTAGGCGTAGTGCACGGTGTACGGGCTGCACTGCTCGTTGGTGAGCGCCGAGCTGCCCGCGCCGTTCACCACGAACACGCGCTTCTTCTCCTGCGCCACCTTGGCCATGGCCAGGCCGGTGCCCGAGCTGGTGCCGCCGAACAGCATCGTCAGGCCCTGCGTGTCGATCCACTCGCGCGCCTTGGAGGCGGCGATGTCGGCCTTGTTCTGGTGGTCGGCCTGCAGCAGCTCGATGGGCATGCCGTTGACCTTGCCGCCGAAGTCGTCGATGGCCATCTGGATCGCGAGAGCACCGTTCTTGCCCTCCACGTCCGCGTAGAGGCTCGACATGTCGGTGATGAAACCGATCTTGACCTTCTCCTGCGCCTGCACGGCGCCGGCGGCCAACGCGATGGCAAGCGAAACGGCCGAGAACACAGCTGTCTTTTTCATGATCATCAGACTCCAGTGAGGAAACGGAAAGTCGTGGGGGCCGCCGCGCACGGCCGCCCGAAGCGGCCGGCCCGCCCCCGGTAGGGGGTAGGCGAAGCGACACGAAGTGCGCGCAGCCTGGGGGCGAGCATTACTTCCAGAGGGCGCACTTGGTCTCGGCCTTCGTGGTGAAGACCTGGTCGCCCGGCAGCGTCTTGAGCACCTTCAGGTAGTCCCAAGGCTTCTTCGACTCGGCGGGCGACTTCACTTCGACCAGGTACATGTCGTGGATGAAGCTGCCGTCGGCGCGGATCTGGCCCTTGCCGTAGAAGTCGTCGATCTTCATGCTCTTGAGCTGCGCCATCACCTTGTCGGAGTCGGTGGTCTTGGCGGCGGCCACGGCCTTCAGGTAGGTCATGGTGGCCGAGTAGTCGGCGGCCTGCACATCGGTCGGCATGCGCTTGGTCTTCTCGAAGAAGCGGTTGGCGAACTTGCGCGACTCGTCGTTCAGGTCCCAGTACCAGCTGGTGGTGTGCAGCAGGCCTTCGGTGTTCTTCAGGCCCAGGCTGTGGATGTCGCTCAGGAAGACCAGCAGGCCGGCGGTCTTCATGGTCTTGTTGATGCCGAATTCCTTGGCCGCCTTGATCGAGTTGATGGTGTCGCCACCGGCGTTGGCCAGGCCCAGGATCTGCGCCTTGGAGTTCTGCGCCTGCAGCAGGAAGGACGAGAAGTCCGACGCGTTCAGCGGATGGCGCACGGCGCCCACCACGGTGCCGCCCTTCTCCTTCACGACCTTGGTGGTGTCGGCTTCGAGCGCATGGCCGAAGGCGTAGTCCGCCGTCAGGAAGAACCAGCTCTTGCCGCCGCGATCGACCACCGCCGCGCCCGTGCCCTTGGCCAGCGCCACGGTGTCGTAGGCGTAGTGGATGGTGTACGGGCTGCACTGCTCGTTGGTGAGCACCGAGCTGCCGGCGCCGTTGTTGAAGTACACGCGCTTCTTCTCTTCCGCCACCTTGGCGGTGGCCAGCGCCACGCCCGAGTTGGTGCCGCCGAAGACCATGGTCACGCCGGCGGTGTCGATCCACTCGCGCGCCTTGGAGGCGGCGATGTCGGCCTTGTTCTGGTGGTCGGCCGTCAGCAGCTCGATGGGCTGGCCCAGCACCTTGCCGCCGAAGTCGTCGATGGCCATCTGGATGGCGGTGGCACCGCCCTTGCCTTCGAGGTCGGCATACAGGCTCGACAGGTCGGTGACGAAGCCGATCTTCACTTTTTCCTGCGCCTGCACGGCGCCCGCGCTCATTGCGAGGATGCCGACCGCGGTTGCGATGAGGCCGAGTTTCTTTTTGTTCATGCTGTTGTCTCCTTGAAGGACGGGTGATTGCCTGGTGTTTGTCCGGGGACACCGTGGAACCGGCTCTGCCGGGCCACCGGTGTCGCCCCCTGCAAGGGGGTTGGCGAAGCGACACGAAGTGCGCGAAGACTGGGGGTGGGCTTCATGCTAGACGCCGAGCAACTCGGTGAGTACCGGCATCCTGGCTTCGAGCTCCGCCGCGCCGAAGGTCAGCGCGATGCGGCCGTGCTCCATCACGTAGAAGCGGTCGGCCAGCGGCGCGGCAAAGCGGAAGTTCTGCTCCACCATGACGATGGTGTAGCCCTTGGCGCGCAGCGTGGTGATCATGCGGGCCAGCGCCTGCACGATGACCGGCGCCAGGCCTTCTGAAATCTCGTCGAGCAGCAGCAGCTTGGCGCCGGTGCGCAGGATGCGCGCCACGGCCAGCATCTGCTGCTCGCCGCCCGACAGGCGCGTGCCCTGGCTGTGGCGGCGCTCGGCCAGGTTGGGGAACATGGTGTAGATCTCGTCGACCGACATGCCCTGCCCCGCTCCCTTCAGCTCGGGCGGCAGCATCAGGTTTTCCTCGCACGAAAGGCTGGCGAAGATGCCGCGCTCTTCCGGGCAGTAGCCGATGCCCAGGTGCGCGATGCGGTGCGTCGGCATGCCGATGGTCTCTTTGCCGTTGACCTCGATGCTGCCCTTGCGCGCGCCGGTCAGGCCCATGATGGCGCGCAGCGTGGTGGTGCGGCCCGCGCCGTTGCGGCCCAGCAGCGTGACGACTTCGCCCGGCTGCACGACCATGTCGACGCCGTGCAGCACGTGCGATTCGCCGTACCAGGCTTGCAGGCCCTTGATTTCGAGTGCGGCGGTCATGTCAGTGGGCACCTTGCATTTCGCCGTCGGTGGTGCCCATGTAGGCTTCCATCACCTGCGGGTTCTTCGAGACTTCGGCGTACGGCCCCTCGGCCAGCACCGCGCCGCGCTGGAGCACGGTGATGGTGTCGGCGATGGTCGAGACCACGCTCATGTTGTGCTCCACCATCAGGATCGTGCGCCCTGCCGACACGCGCTTGATGAGCTCGGCCACGCGGTGCACGTCTTCATGGCCCATGCCCTGCGTGGGCTCGTCCAGCAGCATGAGTTCGGGTTCCATGGCCAGCGTGGTCGCGATCTCCAGCGCGCGCTTGCGGCCGTAGGGCAGGTTCACGGTCTGCTCGTCAGCCAGTTCTTCCAGGCCGACTTCAGCCAGCAGTTCGCGGGCCCTGGCATCCAATGGCTTGAGCGACTTCTCGCTCTTCCAGAAGTGGTACGAGGTGCCGAGCCGGCGCTGCAGGCCGAGCCGCACGTTCTCCAGCAGCGTGAGATGCGGGAACACGGCCGAGATCTGGAACGAGCGGATGATGCCGCGCCGCGCGATCTGCGCCGGTCGCTCGCGCGTGATGTCCTGCCCGTTGAAGAGGATCGTGCCGGTGGTCGGCTCGAGGAACTTCGTGAGCAGGTTGAAGCAGGTCGTCTTGCCGGCGCCGTTGGGGCCGATGAGCGCATGGATCGAGCCGCGCACCACCGACAGGTTGACCTTGCTGACCGCGGTGAACCCTTTGAACTCCTTGGTGAGCTGGCGTGTTTCGAGGATGACGTCGCTCATCTCGCGGTGTCGCCCAGGTGCGTAAAGATAAAGTGGGTCATGCGGTCCATCTCAATGCGCCACCATCGAGCGCGGCCTGATTGTTGGTGGGCGCCCTGCGCTTGGATACTGGGGCAAATGCCTATGCTGCAGTGCAACCTGCGCAGGGCGGCGCAACGGCCCGATCAGCGACTGTCGTTGCAGCGACAAAGCGCATCCTGGCAACACTAAGACCTCTGCGGGAAACCCCGAGCGGGGTTCGCGGGGCGCTGCGTAGACTGAGGCGAACATGCTGAATTTCCGCTCTCCCGACTTCCTGACCGATCACGTGCTGCACACGCTGTCGTTCTACGAGCCGCGCTGCATCGACGCCTCGGGCGGCTTCTTCCATTTCTACAAGGACGACGGCACGGTGTACGACACGCGCACGCGGCACCTGGTGAGCAGCACGCGCTTCGTCTTCAACAACGCGATGGCATACCGGCACTTCGGCAACCCGGCGCACCTGGCGGCGGCGCGGCACGGGCTGGCCTTCCTGCAGAGCGGCCACGCGCAACCCGGCGGCGGCTATGCGTGGCAGATCGACTGGCACCAGCAGCGCGCCACGGTGCAGGACAGCACCTGCCATTGCTACGGGCTGGCCTTCGTGCTGCTGGCGCATTCCCATGCGCTGATGGCCGGCATCGAAGAGGCCCATGCAGGGCTCGTCCACACCTGGGACCTGATGGAACGGCACTTCTGGGAGCCGCGCCACCAGCTCTACGCCGACGAGGCCACGGCCGACTGGCGCGTGGGCGCCTACCGCGGGCAGAACGCCAACATGCATGCCTGCGAGGCGATGCTGGCCGCCTACGAGGCCACGCACGACACCCGCTACCTCGACCGCGCGCTGGTGCTGGCGGAATCCATCACCGGCCGGCAGGCCGCGCTGGCGGACGGGCTGGTGTGGGAGCACTACCGCGAGGACTGGTCGATCGACTGGGACTACAACCGCGACGACAAGACCAACATCTTCAGGCCCTGGGGCTTCCAGACCGGCCACCTGACGGAATGGGCCAAGCTGCTGCTGCAGCTGGAGCGCCACCTTGCCGCTGCCGGCCGCAAGGCCGACTGGATACTGCCGCGCGCGCAGCACTTCTTCGACACCGCCATGTTCCGCGGCTGGGACGCGGACAACGGCGGGCTGGTCTACGGCTTCGCGCCCGACGGCACCGTGTGCGACGGCGACAAGTATTTCTGGGTGCAGGCAGAGAGCTTCGCGGCAGCCGCGCTGCTGGCGGTGCGCACCGGCGAATCGGGCTACTGGGACTGGTACGACAGCATCTGGGCGTACAGCTGGGAGCACTTCGTCGACCACCGCCACGGCGCCTGGTATCGCATCCTCTCGCCGCGCAACAAGAAGATCAACGACGAGAAGAGCCCGGCCGGCAAGACCGACTATCACACCATGGGCGCCTGCTACGACGTGCTGCGCGCACTGAAGACCTCCGCCAAGTAAAAACCCCCAGGTCTTCTTGGCGAAGCCTGGGGGTCGGTGGGTTGCATGCGCGTCAGTGCGCGCCGGCTGCGGCGTCGCCGCCCGCGCCGCCCTTCTGCGGCCTTGCAAGCCACACCAGCGGGATCAGCAGCAGGAACAGGATCGCCGACGCATAGAAGATGTCGTTCGTGGCCAGCATGAACGACTGCTGGTCGACGATGCGGTTCAGTTGGCCCAGCACCTGCTCGGTGCTGAAGCCGCTGCTCGCCAGGCCCGACATCGCATTGGTCGCCGCGTTGTTGCCCTGGTTCACCGCCTCGGACAGCTGCGAGTGATGCAGCGCCGCGCGGTTTTCCCACAGCGTGGTGGTGATCGACGTGCCCATCGCCCCCGCCGTGATCCGCAGGAAGTTGGACAACCCCGACGCGGCCGGGATGCGGTCCGGCGTGAGGCCCGACAGCGTGATGGTCACCAGCGGGATGAAGAAGAACGCCATCGCGATGCCCTGGATCACCGTCGGGATGATGATGGTGACGAAGTCGGCCTGGGTGTTGAAGTTCGACCGCATCCACAGCACCAGCGCGAACACCAGGAACGAGAAGGTCGCGTACCGCCGAGGGTCGATCTTGGCCACCGTGAGGCCCACCACCGGCGAGAAGAAGATCGCCAGCAGCCCCACGGGCGCCATGATCATCCCCGCCTGCGTGGCGGTGTAGCCCATCCACTGCTGCAGCCACAGAGGCAGCAGCACCACGTTGCCGAAGAACAGGCCGTAGGCCACGGCCGTTGCCACGGCGCCGGACCAGAAGTTGCGGCGCTTGAACAGCGACAGGTCGACCACCGGGTGCTTGTCGGTCAGCTCCCAGACCAGGAAGAACGCGAAACCGACCACGGCCACCACCGCCAGCGTCACGATCTGCGCCGAGTGGAACCAGTCGAGCTCCTTGCCCTTGTCGAGCATCAGCTGCAGCGAGCCCACCCACAGCACCAGCAGCGCGAGGCCGATGGCGTCGATCGGCACCCTGTGCGTGCTGCTCTCGCGCTTGCGGTACAGCGCCCAGGTGATGGCCGCCGCGACGATGCCCACGGGGATGTTGATGTAGAAGATCCACGGCCACGAGATGTTGTCGGTGATCCAGCCGCCCAGCAGCGGCCCCATCACCGGCGCGACCAGCGTGGTCATCGACCACATGGCCATCGCCAGGCCCGCCTTGGCGCGCGGATAGCTCGACAGCAGCAGCGTCTGCGACAGCGGGATCATCGGCCCCGCGACGAAGCCCTGCAGCGCGCGGAACGCGATCAGCGTCGTCATGTTGGGCGCCAGGCCGCACAGCAGCGAGGCGACCATGAACAGGATCACGCTCGCCATGAACAGGCGCACCTGCCCGAAGCGCTGCGTCATGAAGCCGGTGAGCGGCACCGCGATGGCGTTGGCCACCGCGAAGCTGGTGATGACCCAGGTGCCTTGCGTGGTGCTCACGCCCAGGTCGCCCGAGATGGCAGGCAACGACACGTTCGCGATCGACGAATCGAGCACGTTCATGAAAGTTGCCGCAGACAGCGCGACCGTGCCCCAGACGCGGGCTGCGCCCTCGAGCGGCGGATGCGCAATGTAAGCAGGAGCAGCGGTGGCCATTGCGGGTCGCGCGAACTGAGCTGATTACCTGAAGAAGGCCGCGCGGGCGATCAGCCCGGCTGGCCTTGCACGGCCACCGATGCACCGGCGGGCGCGGCCTTGGCCGGTGACGCGGCCGTGGCGGGCGCGCCGCGGCCGAGGTTGGCCGAGACGATGCGGTCCACTTCGGCGTCGGCGCCGCGGTCGAGCTGGCTGTAGACCTGCGTCTGCACCAGCGCGGCAGGGCGCGGCGCGTCGGCCAGCATCTTGCCGCTCTTGGACGAGATGTCGATCTCGGCGTCCATCGACAGGCCGATGCGCAGCGGGTTGGCCTTCAGCTGTTCCGGGTCGAGCGCGATGCGAACGGGCACGCGCTGCACCACCTTGATCCAGTTGCCGGTGGCGTTCTGCGCGGGCAGCAGCGCAAAGGCGCTGCCGGTGCCCACGCCCAGGCCGGCCACCTTGCCGGTGTACTCGACCTTCTTGCCGTAGACGTCGGCGGTGAGCTTCACGGGCTGGTCGATGCGGATGTTGCGCAGCTGCACTTCCTTGAAGTTGGCGTCGACCCACAGCTGGTTGAGCGGCACGATCGACATCATCGGCGTGCCTGCGGCCACGCGCTGGCCGAGCTGCACGGTGCGCTTGGCGACGTAGCCGTCGACCGGCGCGGGCATGGCCACGCGCTGCGTGGCGAGGTAGGCCTCGCGCACCTTGGCGGCGGCGGCCAGCACGCTGGGGTGCTGGGCCACGCTGGTGCCTTCGGTCAGCGACTGGTTGCTGACCAGCGCTTCCTTGGCGGCGACCACGCCGGCCTGCGCCGCTGCGAGCTGGCTCCTGGCGGTGTCGAGCTGCGTCTCGGCGTGGTTGAGTTCTTCCTTCGACACGGCGCCGTTGCCCGACAGCGCGCGGCGGCGCTGCAGGTCGTCCTGCGCCTTGGCGACGTCGCTCTGCGCCTTCACGATGTCGGACTGGCGCAGCGTGACCTGCGCGGCCAGCGAGCCGTTGTTGGCGTACAGCGTGCGCACCTGGCGCACGGCCTGCGCGAGCGCGGCCTCGGCCTGCTCGAGCGCCACCTTGGCGTCGGCCGGGTCGAGCTGCACCAGCGGCTGGCCGGCCTTCACGAAGTCGGTGTCGTCGGCGTTGATGGCCATGACGGTGCCGCCGATCTGCGGGGTGATCTGGATCACGTTGCCCGACACGTAGGCGTTGTCGGTGTCCTCGTAGTGGCTGGCGACCAGCCATTCGTAGAGGCCCCAGCCGCCGCCGGCGACGATGACCACCGCGGCAAGCGCGGTGAGTGCGCGGCGGCGCTTGCCGTTGCTGGCAGGCGCCTCCGCAGCGGCGGGAGCTGCGGCTGCAGCGGGCGTCGGAGTGTTGTTATCGCTCATGATGAAGTTCTTTCCGAAGACGAATGAATCAGGTCTGTTCAGTTCTGCGCGGCCGGGGCTGCAGCCGTGGTGGTGGAAGGCTGCTGCCAGCCGCCACCCAGCGCGCGGGCCAGCGCCACCTGCGTGTCGAGCGCGCGCGCGGCGAGGTCGACCGCCAGGCGGCGTTGCTGCAGCACGGAGGTTTCCGCAGTCAGCACGTTGAGGTAGTTGCCGAGGCCCGCGCGGTAGCGCTGCACGGCGATGTCGTAGGCGCCTTCGGCCGCGGTCTGCGCGGCGCGCTGTTCGGCCTGCTGGCGTGCGATCGACTGCGCGCTCGTCACCTGGTCGGCTGCGTCGCGCACCGCGTCGATCACGGCGGCGTTGTAGCTTTCGATGGCCACGTCGAGGTCGGCCGACTTGCCGCGCAGGTTGGCGCGCAGCTTGCCGCCTTCGAAGATCGGCAGGCTGATGGCGGGGCCCACGCCCCACTGCTCGCTGCCCGACTTCAGCAGCTTGCCGAAGCCCAGCGCCTGGAAGCCGGCAAACGCCGTGAGGTTGACGTTGGGATAGAACAGCGTCTTGGCATTGGCCACGTCGCTGGTGGCGGCCTCCACGCGCCACCGAGCGGCGGCGATGTCGGCGCGGCGGCCCAGCAGGTCGGCCGGAATGTTCGCCTGCAGTGCAATGGGCTTGACCTCGCCCAGCAGCGGCGGCTTGAGCGACTGCGACACGTTGGGCTGGGCCACGAGCGCGTCGAGCGCATGCTGCTGCAGCGCGATCTGCTCGTTGAGCGATTCGATCTGCTGGCGGGCTTCGGGCAGGCCGCCTTCGCTCTGGCGCAGTTCGAGGCTGGTGTCGAGGCCGGCGGAGACGCGGTCGCGCACGAGCCGGAGCGTTTCGTCGCGTTGCGCCAGGGTGCGCCTGGCCACGGTGAGCTGGTCGTTCAGTCGGGCCCACTGGAAGTAGCTGCGCGCCACGTTGCTCGCGAGCAGCACGCGGGCCGCGTCGGCATCGGCGGCGGCGGCGTTGGCAGCGCCGATGGCGGTGTCGAGCGCGCTGCGGTTCTTGCCGAAGAAGTCGAGCTCCCAGCTCGCACCGAGCTGCAGCAGGCCGATGTTCTGGATCGAGCCGCCCAGCGGTGCCGGGTAGATGTAGTTGCTGTTGAACTTCTGGCGGTTCAGGTCGAGCTCGCCGTTGACCTTGGGCTTGAGAGCGGCGCCGGCGATGTCGGCGGAAGCCTGCGCACGTGCGAGGCGGGCCTGCGCGACCTGCAGGTTGGGGTTGCCGGCCACGGCCTGGTCGATGAGCGCGTTGAGCTGCGGATCGCCGAAGGCGAGCCACCATTGGCTGTCGAGGCGGGAAACCGGCACCGCGGCGCTGTCGGGGGCGATGCCCAGCGACGACGCGTCGCGCAGCTTGGCCTGCGAGCCGATGCCGGCCATGTCGGCGCAGCCTGCCAATGCGACCACCAGCAGCGCGGCAGCCACGACGGGAGTGCGACGCAGCGCGCGCACGGCGAGGGAATCAGTCATTTTTATCTCCACGGGCTGCGAGAGCCTGTGCGTTGTCGAGGATGCGGCGCAGGTAACCCTTGAGCTGCTCCCATTCCTCGGTTGTGAAACCTGCAAGATGTTCGTTCTGCACGCGGCTGAGGACGTACGGCACTTCCTTGGCGGCGGCACGGCCTTCGTCGGTGAGTTCGATGTTGACGACGCGGCGGTCTTCCAGCGAACGCACGCGGCGGCAGAGGCCCTTGGCTTCGAGGCGGTCGAGCAGGCGCGTCATGGCGCCGGTGTCGAGCTCGCAGGCGCGGGCCAGTTCGGCCACGGTGGTGGCGGCGCCGACGTGCAACTTGTACAGCGGCACCCATTGCGGATAGGTCGGCCCGCCGGGCTCGCACATGCGGGTTTCCACTGCCTGCCCTACTGCCGTCACGATGCGGCGCATCAGATAGCCGATGCTGTCTTCGGTCAAGTACGTCTCCGCTCGGTAGAAAACAGGCGGGCGACGCTCTGCGTCGGCGGAGGCCGGCGCGGCTTCTGGGGTGTTTGCATCGCTCATGCCCAAAATATTAGCTGCCGAGGCAATTATTGTCAAGGCCGCCTTTGTAGGGGCAAGGGTTCGGTAGAATCGCCCCATGGCTTCTACCCCTCCGTCTTCCATGGCCAAGGGCTCGCCCCGGTCGCTGTCGGGCCTGAGCCCTTTTCTTCGCCCCTACCGGGTCCAGATCGTCCTGGCGGGGGTGTTTCTGGTGATGGCGGCGGTCACTACGCTGGCTTTCCCTATTGCCTTGCGCAGTCTGATTGACGGAGGCTTCGTCAACCCCGACAAGGGCGCGCAGACGATGGCGCTGCGCGACCACTTCGGCGCCCTCTTCGCCGTGGCCGTGGCGCTGGGTCTTTTCTCCGCCGCGCGCTTCTACACGGTGAGCTGGCTGGGCGAGCGCGTCACCGCGGACATCCGCAACGCGGTCTACGGGCACGTGCTGAAGCAGAGCCCGGCGTTCTTCGAGACCACGCAGACCGGCGAGGTGCTGTCGCGCCTCACGGCGGACACCACGCTGGTCCAGACGGTCGTCGGCTCCTCGCTCAGCATGGGCTTGCGCAACGCGGTCATGGGCGTGGGCGCGCTGGCGGTGCTGGTCTGGACCAATCCTTATGTGATGGTGCAGGTGCTGGGCATCCTGGTGCTGGTGGTGCTGCCGAGCATGTGGTTCGGCCGCCGCGTGCGCAAGCTGTCGCGCGCCAGCCAGGACCGCGTGGCCGATTCGAGCGCCATCGCCGCCGAGGTGCTGAACGCGATTCCGGTGGTGCAGAGCTACACGGCCGAGGACCGCGAAGCCTCGCGCTTCAACGGCTCGACCGAAAACGCCTTCCGCACTGCGGTGCGCCGCACCAAGGCGCGCTCCGTGCTGGTGGCGTTCATCATCATCGCCACCTCGGCAGCGCTGCTCTGGGGCCTGTACCAGGGCACGCAGGCGGTGCTGCGCGGCGACATCACGGCCGGCCACCTGGGCCAGACGGTCGTGTACGTCGCGATTCTTGCCAGCGCCACCGCGGTGCTCGGCGAGGTCTACGGCGACCTGCTGCGCGCAGCCGGCGCCACCGAGCGCCTGATGGAGCTGCTGCATGCGCCCGCCGCCATCGTCTCCCCGGCCAACCCGGCGGTCACGCCGGTGCCCGCCGCCGGCAGCGCCATCCGCTTCGACGCGGTGACCTTCCATTACCCCTCGCGGCCGGGCACGCCGGCGCTGCGCGACTTCAGCCTCGACATTGCGCCGGGCGAAACAGTGGCGCTGGTCGGCTCGAGCGGCGCCGGCAAGAGCACGGTGTTCCAGCTGCTGCTGCGCTATTACGACCCGCAGTCCGGCCGGCTGGTGCTCGACGGCGCGCCGCTGGCGTCGCTCGCCCTGCCCGACCTGCGCACCCGCATCGGCTTGGTTCCGCAGGATGCGGTGATCTTCTCGGCCAGCGCTTTCGAGAATATCCGCTATGGCCGCCCCGAAGCCACCGCCGAAGAAGTGCACGCGGCCGCCCGCGCCGCTTTCGCCCACGACTTCCTGCAGGCGCTGCCCGAGGGCTACGACACATTCCTCGGCGAACGCGGCGTGCGCCTGTCGGGCGGGCAGCGCCAGCGCATCGCGATCGCGCGGGCCATGCTCAAGAATCCGCCGCTGCTGCTGCTCGACGAAGCCACGAGCGCGCTCGACGCGGAGAGCGAGCGCATGGTGCAAGCCGCGCTCGAGTCGGCCATGGAAGGCCGCACGACGTTGGTAATCGCGCACAGGCTGGCAACGGTGCAGAAAGCCGACCGCATCATCGTGCTGGACCACGGCGGCATCGTCGAACAGGGAACGCACGCGACCCTGGTGGCACAAGGCGGCGTGTATGCGCGCCTCGCGGCGCTGCAGTTCACGGCCTGAGCAGGCCGCTTGGCTGCTACTGCAGCGTTTCCTTCAGCGCGGCGGGAATCGGCAGCGCCATCACCGAGATGCCCTCGTCGAGCAGCGCTTCCGTCTGCTCGGGCGTCGCCTGCCCGCGGATGCCGCGCTCGCGGGTTTCGCCGTAGTGCATCTTGCGGGCCTCGTCGGCAAAGCGCTCGCCGACGTCTTCGGTCTTGGCCAGCACCTCGCGCACGGCGCGCATCCAGCGGGCTTCGGGCGAGAGGTCGGCGGGGGCGTTCGGGGCGACAGCCGCGGGCGCCGCGGCTTCCGGCGCCTTGGCATTGCCCAGGTTCAGGCGCGGCGCGCTCAGCAGCTTGACGATGGCGGTGTCGCCGCAGACCGGGCATTCGACCAGCCCGCTCGCCAGTTGGCTGTCGAAGGCTTCGTTGGACGCGAACCAGCCTTCGAAGCCATGGCCGTGTGCGCAGCGGAGATCGAGAACCTTCATGCGCGGATTATCCCGCGCCGCCTTGGGAGCCCAGGGCCGTCCAGTCCAGTGCCCATGCGCCCGAAATGACGTTCTGCAGCCAAAGGGTGCAGGTCAGCGTCTTGGCATCGGTGACGGTGCCGTCGCGGCACCAGCCGGCCAGCTCTTCGGGCGTGGCCGTGAACACGTCGAGGAACTCGCCGTGGTCGAGCTGGCGTTCGCCGAGCGAAAGGCCGCGCGCGAAATAGATGTGGATGATTTCCGTCGAGTACGCCACCGCCAGGTGCATGGCGCCCGCATGCGCCCATTCGCGCGCGGTGTAGCCGGTTTCCTCGAGCAGTTCGCGCTTGCCGCAGACGAAGGGGTCTTCGCCCGCATCGAGCTTGCCGGCCGGGAACTCGACCATCACGTGGCCGACGGGGTAGCGGAACTGGCGCTCGAGCACCACCCGGCCGTCGTCCAGCATCGGAATCACCACCACCGCGCCGGGGTGCACCACGTATTCGCGCGTGGCGGTATTGCCGTCGGGCAGGCGGATGGTGTCGCGCTTGGCCTTGAGGAAATTGCCCTTGAAGAGGTCTTCGCTCTTCGTGAGCTCTTCCCTCAGGTGCGAATCGGAAGTGGAAGATGCAGTCGTCATGTCGTCCTCAGTGCCTGTGTTTCATCAGGTAGCGCCAGGTGAACCCCGGAAAGGCGAGCACGATGAACAGCGAGCCCGTCACCGCATAGAACTCCCAGCCCTGCGCCGCGATCTGCCCTGCCCTGCGCTCGAACAGCAGCCCGATGCCACCAGCCAGAAAGTACAAGACCACCAGTTCGGCGAGGCGCACCGCGAGCGACTTGGCATTCGTCGACAGCGGCACGACGCCGAACAGGCGGTCGTTGAAGAACGGCAGGTTGGCGGCCACGAGGGCCACCAGCAACACGACCCAGACAGACGCGGTTTGCGACACCCGAGGTCGGCCGCGTCAGTGGGCCAGCGTGGCCACGATCGCGTCGTAGCAGAGCGTCATCAGTCCGCCGGGCACGATGCCCAGGATCAGGATCAGCGCGCCGTTGATGGTGAGCACGGTGCGCACGTCGCGCGGTGCCGACACGGTGGTGGCCGTGACCGGTGCGTCGAAGTACATGACCTTGACCACGCGCAGGTAGTAGAACGCGCCGATCAGCGACATCATCACCGCGAACACCGCCAGCCCGATGTAGATGGCGTGGCCCGAGGCGATCAGCGCCTGCAGCACCGCCAGCTTGGCGTAGAACCCGACCAGCGGCGGCAAGCCTGCCAGCGAGAACATCGCGATGGCCATCACGCCTGCGTACAGCGGGCTGCGCTGGTTGAGGCCGGCGAGATCGGTGATCTCTTCGCTCTCGAAGCCTTCGCGTGCCAGCAGCAGGATGATGCCGAAGCTCGCCAGCGTGGTCAGCACGTAGGTCACGATGTAGAACATCGAGGCGCTGTAGGCGTACTGGGCGTTGTAGGTGCCCTGCTGGTCCGAGCCGGCGACCAGGCCGAGGAGCATGAAGCCCATCTGCGAGATCGTCGAATACGCCAGCATGCGCTTCAGGTTGCTCTGCGCGATGGCGGCCAGGTTGCCGACCAGCAGCGAAGCGATGGCGAGCACGGCCAGCATCTGCTGCCAGTCGATGGCCAGCGGCTGCAGCGCGTCGACCAGCAGGCGGATGATGATGGCGAAGGCAGCCAGTTCAGGCGCGGCGCCGATCAGCAGCGTGATCGCGGTCGGTGCGCCCTGGTAGACGTCGGGCACCCACATGTGGAACGGCGCAGCGCCCACCTTGAATGCCAGGCCGGCAACGATGAACACCAGGCCGAACACCAGCACCTGGTGGTTCACCTTGCCGCTCGCGATGGTCTTGAAGACTTCGTTGACGTCGAGCGAGCCGGTCGCGCCGTACATCATCGACAGGCCATACAGCAGGAAACCGCTGGCCATCGCGCCGAGCACGAAGTACTTCATGGCGGCTTCGCTGGCCACCGCGTTGTCGCGGCGCAGCGCCACCAGCGCATAGCTCGACAGCGTGAGCAGTTCGAGGCCCAGGTAGATCAGCAGGAAGTTGCTGCCCGAGATCATCACGAACATGCCCAGCAGCGCGAACATGCTGATGGTGAAGAGCTCGCCGCCGCGCAGCATCTCGCGGTCGCCCGCATAGGGACGGCCGTAGACCAGCGTGACCATCAAGGCAACGGTGGCGAAGCACTTGAGCCAGTTGCCCATCGGGTCGCTGACGACCATGCCGCCGAAACCGTAGGCGGTCTTGCCGTCGTGGGCCTGGAGGCCCGACAGCACAGCGACCACGGCCAGCGTGAGCAGCGTCAGCACATAGGTGCGGGTACGGCGCGGGCTCGTGTCCGACAGGTCGACCAGTGCAATGATGCAGGTCATGACCAGCAACACGATTTCAGGGTAGATCGTGACCCAGCTGATTTTGTCAATCATCTCGTTCTCTTCTTCAGCGTGGCATCAGGAGGGCAGCTTGGAAACTGCCACGTGGCGCAGGAGCTCGGTCACCGAGGCATCCATTGCATCGGTGAAGGGCTTCGGATACAGGCCCATCCACAGCACGGCAATTGCCAGCAGGGCCAGCATCAGGAATTCGCGGGCATTGATGTCCTTGAGTTCCTTGACGTGGTCGTTGCCGACCGGGCCGAGGTACACGCGCTTGTACATCCAGAGGGTGTAGGCCGCGCCGAAGATCAGTGCGGTGGCGGCGCCAAGGCCGATCCAGAAGTTGGCCTTGACGGCACCCAGGATCACCATCCACTCGCCCACGAAACCGGCGGTGCCCGGCAGGCCGCAATTGGCCATGGCGAACAGCAGCGCGAACGCGGCGAACTTGGGCATGGTGTTGACCACGCCGCCGTAGTCGGCGATCTGGCGCGAGTGCACGCGGTCGTACAGCACGCCGATGCCCAGGAACATGGCGCCCGACACGAAGCCGTGCGCAATCATCTGCACGATGCCGCCGGACACGCCCAGCTCGTTGAAGATGAAGAAGCCGAGCGTCACGAAGCCCATGTGGGCGACCGACGAATAAGCCACCAGCTTCTTCATGTCCTGCTGCACCAGCGCGACCAGGCCCACGTAGATCACCGCGATCAGCGACAGCGCGATCATGAGCCAGGCCCATTCGTGCGAGGCGTCGGGAGCGATCGGCATCGAGAAGCGCAGGAAACCGTAGGCACCCAGCTTCAGCATGATCGCGGCCAGCACGGCGGAGCCGCCGGTGGGCGCCTCGACGTGCACGTCGGGCAGCCAGGTGTGCACCGGCCACATCGGCACCTTCACGGCGAAGGCCGCGAAGAAGGCAAAGAACAGGAAGGTCTGCGCGGTCGAACCCAGCGGCAGCTTGTGCCAGGCCAGGATGTCGAAGCTGCCGCCCGACTTGTTGTACAGGAAGATCAGCGCCACCAGCATCAGCAGCGAGCCGAGCAAGGTGTACAGGAAGAACTTGAACGCCGCGTAGATCTTGTTCGGGCCGCCCCAGATACCGATGATCAGGTACATCGGGATCAGCGTGGCTTCGAAGAACACGTAGAACAGCACGCCGTCGAGCGCGGCGAACACGCCGATCATGAAGCCCGACAGGATCAGGAACGCGCCCATGTACTGGTTCACGCGCTCGGTGATCACTTCCCAGGCGGAAATGACGACGATGACCGTGATGAACGACGTCAGCAGCACCAGCCAGAGCGACAAGCCGTCGACCCCGAGGTGGTAGTTGACGTTGAAGCGCGAGATCCAGCTCGTCTTCTCGACGAACTGCATGGCAGCGGTTCCGTTCTGGAAGCGCGTGAACAGCGGCACCGTGACCAGGAAGCTCACGATGGCACCGACGAGCGCGACCCAACGGACGCCCCTGGCGTGCTCGTCACGGCCAAACGCCAGCAGCACGGCGCCGAATGCGATCGGCACCCAGATGGCAAGGCTCAACAAACCCATTTTTCTTTTTCTCCAGCGCTTAGGCTCAGCGTTTGAACCAGACGAAGTACGTCATCAGGACGAAGATGCCGAGCAGCATCGCGAAGGCGTAGTGATAGATGTAGCCCGACTGCATCCAGCGCACCACACCCGAAATCCGGCCGATCACTTTCCACGAGCCGTTCACGACGGCGCCGTCGATCAGGGCCTGGTCGCCGCCCTTCCACAGGCCGGTGCCGAGGGCACGGGTGGCGCGGGCGATGACGTTCTCGTTGAACCAGTCCATGTAGTACTTGTTCTCGAGCAGGCGGTAGATCGGGCCGAAGGCACGCTTGATGGCGGCCGGCAGCGCCGGGTTGATCATGTACATGTACCAAGACAGGACCACGCCGGCCAGCGCCAGCCAGAACGGCGCCGTCGTCAGGCCGTGGATGGCCATGGCCACCGGACCGTGGAAGCCCTCTTCCAGCTCCTTCATGGCATGGTGCTTGGCACCGTCCACGAAGATCGCGTTCTTGAAGAACTCGCCGAACAGCATCGGCTCGATCGTCATGAAGCCGATCACCACCGACGGGATGGCCAGCAGCACCAGCGGCAGCCAGACGACCCAGGGCGACTCGTGCGGCTTGTGGTCGTGGTGGCCATGGCCGTGGTCGTCGTGCGCATGGTCGTCATGGTGCGCGTCGGGGTTCTGGTCGTAGCGTTCCTTGCCATGGAAGACCAGGAAGTACATGCGGAACGAATAGAACGCCGTGATGAACACGCCGGCCAGCACCGCGTAGTACGCGAAGTTCGCGCCCCACAGGTGGCTTTCGTGCACCGCTTCGATGATGCTGTCCTTGGAGTAGAAGCCGGCGAAGAACGGCGTGCCGATCAGCGCGAGCGAACCCAGCAACGAGGTGATCCAGGTGATGGGCATGTACTTGCGCACGCCGCCCATCCAGCGGATGTCCTGGTTGTGGTGCATGCCGATGATCACCGAGCCGGCACCCAGGAACAGCAGCGCCTTGAAGAACGCGTGCGTCATCAGGTGGAACACCGCGACCGAGTAGGCCGAGGCACCCAGCGCCACCGTCATGTAGCCGAGCTGCGACAGCGTCGAATACGCGACCACGCGCTTGATGTCGTTCTGGATGATGCCCAGGAAGCCCATGAACAGCGCGGTGATGGCGCCGATCACGAGGATGAAGCTCAGTGCCGTGTCGCTCAGCTCGAACAGCGGCGACATGCGCGCCACCATGAAGATGCCGGCGGTCACCATGGTTGCCGCGTGGATCAGCGCCGAGATGGGCGTCGGGCCTTCCATCGAGTCGGGCAGCCACACGTGCAGCGGGAACTGCGCGCTCTTGCCCATCGCGCCGATGAACAGGCAGATGCAGATCACGGTGATGAGCATCCACTCGGTGCCCGGGAACGTGATGCCGGCCAGCGTGCCTGCCTTGGCGAAGGCTTCGGTGTAGTTCAGCGTGCCGGCGTAGGCGGCGATCAGGCCGATGCCCAGGATGAAGCCGAAGTCGCCCACGCGGTTGACCAGGAAGGCCTTCATGTTCGCGAATATCGCGGTCGGCTTGTTGAACCAGAAACCGATCAGCAGGTACGACACCAGGCCCACTGCTTCCCAGCCGAAGAACAGCTGGAGCATGTTGTTGCTCATGACGAGCATCAGCATCGAGAAGGTGAACAGCGAGATGTACGCGAAGAAGCGGTTGTAGCCGTCGTCTTCTTCCATGTAGCCGATGGTGTAGATGTGGACCATCAGCGACACGAAGGTCACGACGCACATCATCATGGCGGTGAGGCCGTCGACCATGAAGCCGACTTCCATCTTCAGGCCGCCCACGACCATCCACTCGTAGAGGGTGGCGTTGAAGCGGGCACCGTCGACGATCACGCTCTTGAGCGTCATGGCCGAGATGATGAAGGCGACCAGCACGCCCAGGATGGTCAGCGAATGCGTGACCTTGCGGCCGATGTGATTGCCGCCGAACTTGGTGCCGAACAGGCCGGCAATGGCTGCGCCGACCAGGGGTGCCAGGGGCACGGCCAGCAAGGTGGATGCGGAAAGGGTTGCGCTCATGTTGCTGTCAACCCTTGAGCGAGTTGAGTTCGTCCACGTTGATGTTCGACTTGTTGCGGAACAGCAGAACCAGCAGCGCCAGCCCGATGGCCGACTCGGCCGCGGCCACCGTCAGGATGAAGAACACGAAGATCTGTCCGTGCATGTCGCCCAGGAAGTGGGAGAACGCCACGAAGTTCATGTTGACCGCCAGCAGCATCAGCTCGATGGCCATCAGCAGGACGATCAGGTTCTTGCGGTTCAGGAAGATGCCGATCACGGAGAGCGCGAAGAGCATCGCGCCGAGCGAAAGAAAGTGTCCGAGCGTGAGCGTCATGCCTTGTTTTCCTTTGCCGCGTCCGCAGTTGCTGCTTCAGCCACCGGTTCGGCGGCGCGCGTCGCGGGCATCTGCACGATGCGCACGCGGTCACGCGCCTTCACGCGAACCTGGTCGGCCGGGTTGGTGTACTTGCTGTCCTTGCGAGTGCGCAACGTCAGGGCAATGGCGGCCACGATGGCCACGAGCAGGATGACAGCGGCAATTTCGAGCGGATACAGGTATTGCGAGTACAGCAGCTTGCCGAGTTCGAGCGTGTTCGAGCTGTCGGGAGCCATGGCGCCGCTGGTGACGCGCGCCTCGCCGAGGCGGAAGCCGCCCATCAGCACGGCGGCCATTTCGAGCGCGATGAGCGCGCCTACGCCCGCCGCCAGCGGAAAGTGCTTCCAGAAGCCCTCTCGCAGGCTGTCGACGTTGATGTCCAGCATCATCACGACGAACAGGAACAGCACCATCACGGCGCCGACGTACACGAGCACCAGAGAGATCGCGAGGAACTCGGCGCGCAGCAGCAGCCAGATGGCCGATGCCTGGAAGAAAGCCAGCACCAGGTACAACGCGGCGTACACGGGGTTGCGGGAAGTGATGACGCGGAACGCTGCGAACAGCAGCACCGCGGCAAACAGATAGAACAGACCGGTCTTGACGTCCATTGGAATTCGAATTGGTACGGGGTTCGGGCTGGTCGGATCAGCGGTACTTGGCGTCGGCCGCCTTGTTCGCTGCAATTTCTTTTTCGTAGCGATCGCCAACGGCCAGCAGCATGTCCTTGGTGAAGTACAGGTCGCCGCGCTTTTCGCCGTGGTATTCGAAGATGTGCGTCTCGACGATCGAGTCGACCGGGCAGCTTTCTTCGCAGAAGCCGCAGAAGATGCACTTGGTCAGGTCGATGTCGTAGCGCGTGGTGCGGCGCGAGCCGTCGTCGCGCACATCGGATTCGATGGTGATGGCCAGCGCCGGGCAGACGGCTTCGCAGAGCTTGCAGGCAATGCAGCGCTCTTCGCCGTTTTCGTAGCGGCGCAGTGCGTGCAGGCCACGGAAGCGCGGCGACAGCGGCGTCTTCTCTTCGGGGAACTGCACGGTGATCTTGCGGGCGAAGGCGTACTTGCCGGTGATGGCCAGGCCCTTGAACAGCTCGAACAGCATGAAGCTGCCCAGGAAGTCCTTGAGCGAGAACGGCGCGGACGGTGTTGCGGTGTGCGCAGCAGACATGATTGTTGGCGCTTCCTGTTATTTCCAGATGTTGAACGGCGTCTGCATCCAGCCACCGACCACGACCAGCCACACGAGGGTGACGGGAATGAAGATCTTCCAGCCCAGACGCATGATCTGGTCATAGCGGAAGCGCGGGAACGTCGAGCGAACCCACAGGAACATGGTGACCACGCAGAAAGTCTTCGCGCCCAGCCAGATCCAGCCCGGAATGAAGCTCAGGAACTCGAACGGGGGCAGCCATCCGCCGAGGAACAGCACCACGGTCAGGATCGAGACGAGCCACATGTTGGCGTACTCGGCCAGGAAGAACATCGCGAAGCTCATGCCCGAGTACTCGATCATGTGGCCGGCCACGATTTCCGACTCGCCTTCCACCACGTCGAACGGGTGGCGGTTGGTTTCGGCCAGGCCCGAAATGAAGTAGACGACGAAGATCGGCAGCAGCGGCAGCCAGTTCCACGACAGGAAGCCGACGCCCATGTTGGCGAACATGCCCTTGCCCTGGACGTTCACGATCTCGCTCATGTTCAGGCTGCCGGTGACCATCAGCACCACGACGAAGCAGAAGCCCATCGCGATTTCGTAGCTCACCATCTGTGCCGAGGCGCGCAGCGCGCCCAGGAAGGCGTACTTCGAGTTCGAGGCCCAGCCGGCGATGATCACGCCGTACACCTCGAGCGAGGTGATGGCCATCACGAACAGCAGGCCGGCATTGATGTTCGCCAGCGCCACGTCGGGGCCGAAGGGAATCACGGCCCATGCGGCGAGCGCCGGCATGATGGTCATGATCGGGCCCAGCAGGAACAGGCCCTTGTTGGCGACCGTCGGAAGAATGATTTCCTTGGTCATCAGCTTGAGCGCGTCGGCGATCGGCTGGAGCAGGCCCAGCGGTCCGATGCGGTTCGGGCCGATACGGATCTGCGTGAAGCCGATGGCCTTGCGTTCCCACAGCGTGAGGTACGCCACGGCCAGCATCAGCGGGATCACGACCACGATGATCTTGATCAGCGTCCAGACCACGGGCCAGACCACGCCGGTCCACCAGCCTGCGGCAACCAAGCCCTGGCCGAAGCCATGAATGGTGTCGACGATCATGCCAGTGCCTCCTCGGCACGAGCGGCCACGTTCGAACCAGCCGATGCGTTGCGTGCGTCGGCGGTCAGTTGCAGCGACGGTGCGCGGCGCACGATCGAGTCGAGCTGGTAGATGCTCGCCACCACGGGCGCGGCAACCACGCCGCTGGAAGCGACTGCATTGGCGGAGGTCGCGTTGCTCAGTGCGTTCGCGGGAACGGCGCCCTTGTCACCCACCGTGGCCAGCACTTCGGCGGTCGATTCGAACGCGAAGCCCTGCAGGCCCAGCAGGTTGGCCAGCACGCGCAGCACCTTCCACGCCGGGCGCGTTTCGCCTTGCGGCTTCACGACGGCATGGAAACCTTGCATGCGGCCTTCGGCATTGACGAAGGTGCCAGGGGTTTCGGTGAACGGAGCGATCGGGAGCAGCACGTCGCTGAACTCGAGGTTGGCCTTGAAGGGGCTCAGCGTGACGACCATCTGCGCATTGCCGATGACATCGGCCGCGGCCTTGCCTGCAGCCGAGTCGAACACCGGCTCGGTGTTCAGCAGCAGCACGGCCTTCAGGCCGGAGCCGGCGGCGAGCATGCGGCCGGCATCGAGGCCGCCGTTCTTCGGGAACGCGCCGACGAGCTGCGCGCCCACGGTGTTGGCGGCTTCGGTCAGGTAGCCGACGGTGGCGCCGGTTTGCGCGCCGATCCAGTTCGCCAGCGCCAGCAGGCTGCTGGCCTGGGCGTGGTGGGCGGCGGCGTTGCCGAGAAGCACGGCCTTGCGTTCACCGCTGAGCAGCGAGGCCGCGATGGCCTTGGCGGCGTCGTCCGGTGCGTTCTTCGGGGCCAGCGGCGCGGCTGCGCCATTGGTCTCGCCGATGGCGGCGGCCACTGCGGCCAGCGCCTCGACCCACTGGTCGGCTTCGACGATGCTCGACTGCGCCACGTCAATGGCCCAGGCGTTGCGGTCGGCCATGAGGCTGGCCGAGGTGATCACCGACAGCGCGGCGCCCTTGCGCACGGCCTGGCGGATGCGCTGCGCGAACAGCGGATGTTCCTTGCGCAGGTTCGAGCCGACGACCAGCGCGCGCTGCACCTGCGTGAGCGAGGCGATCGAAGTGCCGAGCCAGCGCACGCCTTCGAACGCCGTGAATTCGGCGTTGCGCAGGCGGTAGTCGATGTTGTCGCTGCCGAGCTCACGCGTGAGCATGGTGGCGAGCTGCAGCTCCTCGAGCGTGCTGTGCGGGCTGACCAGCGTGCCGATGCTCTGCGCACCGTGGTCGGCCTTGATCTGCTTGAGGCCGTTGGCGACGTACTCGAGCGCCGTCTGCCAGTCGACCTGCTGCCATTGGCCGCCCTGCTTCAGCATGGGCTGCGTCAGGCGCTCGGTGCCGTTGAGCGCTTCGTACGAGAAACGGTCGCGGTCGGCGATCCAGCATTCGTTGACGTCTTCGTTCTCGAGCGGCACCACGCGCATCACGCGGTTGTTCTTGACCTGGACGATCAGGTTGGCGCCGGTGGAATCGTGCGGGCTCACCGACTTGCGGCGCGACAGTTCCCAGGTGCGGGCGCTGTAGCGGAACGGCTTGCTCGTGAGCGCGCCGACCGGGCAGATGTCGATCATGTTGCCCGACAGCTCGGAGTCGACCGAGTCGCCGACGAAGGTCTCGATTTCGGAGTGCTCGCCGCGGTGCGACATGCCGAGCTCCATCACGCCGGCCACTTCCTGGCCGAAGCGGACGCAGCGCGTGCAATGGATGCAGCGGCTCATTTCTTCCATGCTGATCAGCGGGCCGACGTCCTTGTGGAACACGACGCGCTTTTCTTCCTCGTAGCGCGAGGAAGAACCGCCGTAGCCCACGGCCAGGTCCTGCAGCTGGCATTCGCCGCCCTGGTCGCAGATGGGGCAATCCAGCGGATGGTTGATCAGGAGGAACTCCATGACCGACTGCTGCGCCTTGATGGCCTTCTCGCTCTTGGTGCGAACGATCATGCCTTGCGTGACGGGCGTGGCGCAGGCCGGCATCGGCTTGGGCGCTTTTTCCACGTCGACGAGGCACATGCGGCAGTTGGCCGCGATGCTGAGTTTCTTGTGATAGCAGAAGTGCGGGATGTACGTGCCCGCCTTGTCGGCCGCATGCATCACCATGCTGCCTTCGGTCACTTCGACCTTCTTGCCGTCGAGTTCGATTTCGATCATGAGTATGTTTCTTCTCGCGCTCAGGCCTTGACGGGCGCCGTCGGAACGTGGCCCGGAATCAGGGCTTCGAACTCGTGACGGAAATGCTTGATCATTGCGCGCACAGGCATGGCCGCAGCATCGCCGAGCGCGCAGATGGTGCGGCCCATGATGTCGCCGGCGACGGAGTCCAGCAGTTGCATGTCGCTGGGCTTGCCCTGGCCGTTGTGGATGCGGTCCACCACGCGGTAGAGCCAGCCCGTGCCTTCACGGCACGGCGTGCACTGGCCGCAGGACTCGTGCATGTAGAAGTACGAGAGGCGCTTGAGCGACTCGACCATCGAGCGGCTGTCGTCCATGACGATCACCGCGCCCGAACCCAGCATCGAGCCGGCCTTGGCGATGGAGTCGTAGTCCATGGTGCAGGCCATCATGATGTCGGCCGGCAGCACCGGCGCCGACGACCCGCCGGGGATCACGGCCTTCAGCGTGCGGCCCTTGCGCACGCCGCCGGCCAGTTCGAGCAGCTTGGAGAACGGCGTGCCCATGGGCACTTCGTAGTTGCCGGGCAACTCGACGTCGCCGCTCACCGAGTAGATCTTGGTGCCGCCGTTGTTCGGCTTGCCGCACTCGAGGTAGGCCGGACCGCCGTTGCGGATGATCCAGGGCACCGCCGCGAAGGTCTCGGTGTTGTTGATGGTCGTCGGCTTGCCGTACAGGCCGAAGCTGGCCGGGAACGGCGGCTTGAAGCGCGGCTGGCCCTTCTTGCCTTCGAGCGATTCGAGCAGCGCGGTTTCTTCGCCGCAGATGTAGGCGCCGAAACCGTGGGCGGCGTGCAACTGGAAGTTGTACGTGCTGCCCATGATCTTGTCGCCCAGGTAGCCGGCGGCGCGCGCTTCCTCGAGGGCTTCCTCGAAGCGGTCGTAGGTCTGGAAGATCTCGCCGTGGATGTAGTTGTAGCCCACGCTGATGCCCATGGCATACGCGGCGATGGCCATGCCTTCGATCACGATGTGCGGGTTGAACTGCAGGATGTCGCGGTCCTTGCACGTGCCCGGCTCGCCTTCGTCGGAATTGCAGACGAGGTACTTCTGGCCCGGGAACTGCCGGGGCATGAAGCTCCACTTCAGGCCGGTCGGGAAACCAGCGCCGCCGCGGCCGCGCAGGCCCGACGCCTTGACTTCGGCGATCACCTGGTCGGGCGTGAGGCCCTCGGTGAGGATCTTGCGCAGGGCCTGGTAGCCGCCGCGCGCCTCGTAGTCGGCCAGACGCCAGTTGGTGCCGTCGAGGCCCGCATAGATCTGCGGCTCGATGTGGCGGTCATGGAAACAGGTCTGGACGCCCGTTGCCTGGAACTGCTGTAGAACTTGTTCGGGCGACATCACGAAGCCTCCCCTTTGGCGGCCGGTGCGGCATTGCGCAGGCCGTCGATGAGCTGGTCGAGCTTTTCGTTGCTCATGAAGCTGCACATGGTGCGGTCGTTGACCAGCATCACGGGCGAGTCGGCGCACGCGCCGAGGCATTCGCTCTGCTGCAGCGTGAACAGGCCGTCGGCCGTGGTCTCGCCCATCTTGATGCCGAGCTTCTTCTCGAGGTGCACGAGTGCGGTGACGCCGTCACGCAGCTGGCAAGGCAGGTTGGTGCACACATTGAGCTTGAACTTGCCAACCGGGTGCTGGTTGTACATGTTGTAGAAGGTCGTCACTTCGTGCACGGCGATGGGCGCCATGCCGAGGTACTCGGCAATCTCGCGCTCGCGCTGCAGGCTGACGAAGCCCTCGTCCTGCTGGACGATGGCCAGGCAGGCCATCACCGCGGATTGCTTGCCTGCTTCGGGGTACTTGGCCACCTCGCGCGCAAAGCGCTCGAGAATCGCCGGCCGCAGAGGGGAAGAAGGCGCCAGAGGCGCCGTGTCATGGTGGGTCGAGGAAGTCATTCGCTCTTTCTCACCTGTCGATCTCGCCGAACACGATGTCCATCGTGCCGATCACCGCGACAGCGTCGGCGATCATGTGACCGCGCGACATTTCGTCGAGGGCGGCGAGGTGCGGGAAACCAGGGGCGCGGATCTTCAGGCGGTACGGCTTGTTGGCGCCGTCGCTCACGAGATAGATGCCGAACTCGCCCTTCGGGTGCTCGACGGCGGCATACGCCTCGCCTTCGGGCACGTGGAAGCCTTCGGTGAAGAGCTTGAAATGGTGGATCAGCTCCTCCATGTTCGCCTTCATCGATTCGCGCGCGGGCGCGGCGACCTTGTGGTTGTCGGTGATGACAGGACCGGGGTTGGCGCGCAGCCAGGCCGAGCACTGCTGGATGATCCGGTTGGCCTGGCGCATTTCTTCCACGCGAACCAGGTAGCGGTCGTAGCAGTCGCCGGTCTTGCCGACGGGCACGTCGAACTGCATGCGGTCGTAGACGTCGTAGGGCTGCTTCTTGCGCAGGTCCCATTCGATGCCCGAGCCGCGCAGCATGGGGCCGGTGAAGCCCAGGTTCAGCGCGCGCTCCGGCGTGACGACGCCGATGCCCACGGTGCGCTGCTTCCAGATGCGGTTGTCGGTGAGCAGCGTCTCGTACTCGTCGACCATCTTCGGGAAGCGCTTGCAGAAGTCGTCCACGAAGTCGAGCAGCGAGCCCTGGCGGTTCTCGTTGAGCTTCTCGATCGCCTTCGCGTTCTTGATCTTGCTGACCTTGTACTGCGGCATCGCATCCGGCAGGTCGCGATAGACGCCGCCCGGACGGAAGTACGCCGCGTGCATGCGCGCGCCGGACACGGCTTCGTACATGTCGAACAGGTCTTCACGCTCGCGGAAGCAGTAGATGAGCATGTTCATCGCACCGCAGTCCAGGCCGTGCGCGCCGAGCCACAGCAGGTGGTTCAGCAGACGGGTGATCTCGGCGAACATCACGCGGATGTACTGCGCGCGCTCCGGCACCTCGAGGCCCATCATCCGCTCGATGGCCAAGCAGTAGGCGTGCTCGTTGCTCATCATCGACACGTAGTCGAGACGGTCCATGTACGGCAGCGACTGGATGAAGGTGCGCGATTCGGCGAGCTTTTCGGTCGCGCGATGCAGCAGGCCGATGTGGGGGTCGGCGCGCTGGATGACTTCGCCGTCCAGCTCGAGCACCAGGCGCAGCACGCCGTGTGCCGCCGGATGCTGGGGACCGAAGTTGAGTGTGTAGTTCTTGATTTCGGCCATATCAGTCAGTGCAAACCGCCGCCGTAGTTGTCTTCGCGGATCACGCGCGGGGTGATTTCTCGCGGCTCGATCGATACCGGCTGGTAGACGACGCGCTTCTGTTCTTCGTCGTAACGCATTTCGACGTGGCCCGACACCGGGAAGTCCTTGCGGAACGGGTGGCCGATGAAGCCGTAGTCGGTCAGGATGCGGCGCAGGTCGTCGTGCCCTTCGAACACGATGCCGTAGAGGTCGAACGCCTCGCGCTCGAACCAGGTCGCGGCATTCCAGACGGGCTGCAGCGAATCGACCACGGGCAGGTCTTCGTTAGGCGCGAACACCTTGAGGCGCACACGCTGGTTGAGGCTCACGGAGAGCAGGTGCGTGACGACGCCATAGCGATCGCCCTGCCACTCGCCTTCGCGGTAGTCGGAATAGTCCATGCCGCAGAGGTCAATCAGCTGCTCGAAGCGGCAGCCGGGCGCGTCGCGCAGCAGCAGCGCGGCATCGATGTAGTCGGTGGAGTCGACCACGACGGTCACTTCGCCGAGCGCGATCGTCACGGCCTTGGCCTTGTCGCCGAGCGTCTCGGCGATGGTGGCGCGCAGCACCTCCGGCGAAATTGCAAAGTCAGTCATCGTCGGCAATCTCTCAGGCGCGGGCAATGGTGTTGGTGCGGCGAATCTTCTGCTGCAGCTGGATCACGCCGTAAAGCAGCGCTTCGGCGGTGGGCGGGCAACCCGGTACGTAGACGTCGACCGGCACGATGCGATCGCAGCCACGCACCACGGAATAGCTGTAGTGGTAGTAGCCGCCGCCATTGGCGCACGAGCCCATCGACAACACCCAGCGCGGCTCGGGCATCTGGTCATAGACCTTGCGCAATGCCGGAGCCATCTTGTTGCACAGCGTGCCGGCCACGATCATCAGGTCGGACTGGCGCGGGCTGGGACGGAACAGCATGCCGAAGCGGTCGATGTCGTAGCGGGCGGCACCCGCGTGCATCATTTCCACGGCACAGCATGCGAGGCCGAACGTCATCGGCCAGAGAGATCCGGTCTTCGCCCAGTTCACGACCGAGTCGTAGGTCGTGGTGACGAAACCTTCTTTGAGAACGCCTTCAATGGCCATTGTGTAGCTTCCTTGTCATTCCCAGTCGAGCGCGCCTTTTTTCCACTCGTAGGCGAAGCCCACGACGAGGATGGCGAGAAAGATCATCATGGCCCAGAAGCCGACAGCACCGATCTCCTTGAGCGCAATGGCCCACGGAAAGAGAAAGGCAATTTCGAGATCGAACAGGATGAAGAGAATCGCGACGAGGTAATAGCGCACGTCGAACTTCATGCGCGCATCCTCGAAGGCTTCAAAGCCACACTCGTAGGGAGCGTTCTTTGCGGCGTCGGGCCGATTGGGGCCGAGAATGTATCCGATGACCTGAGGGGCGACGCCTACGCCGACTCCGACCAGAATGAACAAAAGGACGGGGAGGTAGGAGTCGAGATTCATCGAGAGTTTTTCACCGCTTGCCACCGGCAAGAAGAACCTCTGGATGAGGCTTTCTGCCGATGAGATTTGGTGCGGTCGGCGAGACTCGAACTCGCACAGCTTTCGCCACTACCCCCTCAAGATAGCGTGTCTACCAATTTCACCACGACCGCGGTTTTTACTGTTCGGATGGCATGAGGTACCTGAAACAGGTAGTTGGCTTTCCGAACAGATTTAGAGTTTACCCTGAAAACGAGCCGTTTTTCACTGACAGCTCATGAAAACGAGTTGATTACTTGCTGGGAATCTGGCCCGGCGCCGGAGCGGGCGCGGCAGGAGCCGACGCAGGGGCTGCAGGAGCCGTTGCACCAGGGATTTCGCCGGCTGCGGGAGCAGCAGGCGCAGCGGGTGCGGCAGGCGCTCCGACAGCGGCGCGCTCGAGCAGGCTGCCACCGCCGGCAGGACGCGAATGGCTGAAATAGGCCAGCAGCAGCGTGCACGCGAAGAACACGGCAGCAAGCACCGCCGTGGTGCGAGACAGGAAGTTCGCACTGCCGCTGGCACCGAACAGGCTGCCGGCGCTGCCGCTGCCGAAAGCGGCACCCATGTCGGCGCCCTTGCCGTGCTGGATCAGGATCAGGCCGATCATGACGAGGGCTGCCAGCATCTGCACGCCGACCAGAAGGTTGAGGACCACATTCATTCGTTCTTACTCCTAATTGATTGCCGCCGTTGACCGCGTTCAGCGAGCAGCGGCAGAGATGATCTGCAAAAAGTCGGGCGCCTTCAGCGACGCGCCGCCGATGAGGCCGCCGTCGATGTCGGCCTGTGCCAGCAGCTCGGCGGCATTCGCCGCGTTCATGCTGCCGCCGTAGAGGATCTTGATGGCCGCAGCGTGCTCGCTCGCCGCGTGATGCAGCTGCGCGCGCAGCACGGCATGCACCGCCTGCGCCTGTTCCGGCGTGGCCGTCTTGCCCGTGCCGATGGCCCAGACAGGCTCATAGGCCACGACGATCTCGCTGATGCAATGGCCGTTCACATGAATGACCGCCGCCAGCTGACGCTTGACGACTTCCTCGGTCTGCCCTGCTTCGCGCTGGGCCAGCGTCTCACCGACACAGACGATCGGCGTGATGCCGTTGGCCAGTGCGGCGGCGGTTTTCGCAGCCACGGCCTCGTCGGTCTCGCCGTGATACTGGCGACGCTCCGAGTGGCCGACGATCGCGTAGCGCACGCCGAAATCCTTCAGCATCGCCGCCGATTGCTCGCCCGTGAACGCACCTTGCGCATGCGCCGAGATGTCCTGCGCGCCCAGCGCCAGAGCGGGCGAGCCCGCCAGTAGCGACTGCAGCTGCGCGAAGTACGGCGCGGGCGCGCACAGCGCCACGTCGCACGCGGCCGGGCTCGCAGCCAGGCCTTGCTGCAGCGCCTTCACCAGCGCCTCGTTGGCAGCCAGGCTGCCATTCATCTTCCAGTTGCCGGCGATCAGTTTCTTCTTGGTCGTCATCGCGTTCTTCTCGTCACCATGTCAGCACGATCTTGCCGATGTGCTGGTTCGATTCCATCAGCGTGTGAGCCTGGGCGGCGCCGCTCGGTTCACCCGCTGCCGCAAAAGTGCTGTGGATCACGGGCTTGATCGCGCCGCTCTCGAGCAGCGGCCAGACCTTTTCGCGCAGCGCCTTGGCAATGGCACCCTTGAATGCCACCGGCCGCGGACGCAGGGTCGAGCCGGTGATCGTGAGGCGCCTGCGCAGCACGAGGCCCGCGTTGATCTGGCTCTTCACGCCGCCCTGCACCGCGATGATCACGAGCCGGCCGTCTTCGGCCAGGCACTCGATCTCGCGCGCCACGTAGTCGCCGGCGACCATGTCGAGCACCACGTCCACGCCCTTCCCGCCCGTGAGCTTCTTCGCCTCTTCGACGAAATCGCTCGTGCGGTAGTTGATGGCATGGTCCGCGCCCAGCTTCCTGCAGGCTTCGCACTTGTCGTCGCTGCCGGCCGTGACGATCACGGTCGCACCGAGGGCCTTGGCGATATGGATCGCCGTCACGCCGATGCCGCTCGAGCCACCCTGGATCAGCAGCGTCTCGCCCTTCTGCAGGCGGCCACGCTCGAACACGTTGCTCCAGACGGTGAAGAAGGTCTCCGGCAGCGAAGCCGCCTCGACATCGCTCCAGCCCTTGGGCACCGGCAGGCATTGCGCGACAGGGGCCACGCACAGCTGCGCGTAACCGCCGCCCGCAATCAGCGCGCAGACACGGTCGCCGACCTTGAAGCCGGCTTCAGCCAACGCCGCGGCGTCGCCCGACACGATCTCGCCAGCCACTTCGAGGCCCGGCAGGTCGGATGCGCCCGGCGGCACCGGATAGTTGCCCATCCGCTGCAGCACGTCGGGGCGATTGACACCACTCGCCGCAACGCGGATCAGCAGTTCGCCAGCGCCGGCTACCGGATCGGGGCGCTCCGCCACGCGCAGCACCTCGGGGGCACCGAACGAAGTGATTTCAATGGCTTTCATGGTCTTTCGGCCTCCTGCGCCCGCAGATGGGGCGAAGCTTGCTGTTCAAAAGATGGCAACGGCGGCACTGGACCGCCGTTGCGCCCTTCTTACTCCTGAGGCTCGCGCGGGGCTTGCTGCTGCTGCTCGCCGGCCGGAGCCTGCGGCTGCTCGTTGCGCGGTTGCTGCTGCTGGTCGTTGAAGCGCGGTGCGCGCTCGCCACGATCACCACCGCGGTCGCCACGGTCGCCGCGATCACCACGGTCCGAACGCTCGCGGCGCTCACCACCACGGTCACCACGGTCACCACGGTCACCGCGATCGCCACGGTCTTCACGCGGCGGGCGCTCGCTGAATTCCATGCCGGCCGGACGCTCGGTCAGGGCCTTCATGGACAGCTTGACGCGGCCCTTTTCGTCGGTCTCGAGAACCTTGACCTTCACGATCTGGCCTTCGCTCAGGTAGTCGGTCACCTTCTCGACGCGTTCGTGCGCGATCTGGCTGATATGCAGCAGGCCGTCCTTGCCGGGCAGCAGGTTGATGAGGGCGCCGAAGTCCAGGATCTTGGTGACCGGGCCTTCGTAGACCTTGCCGATTTCGACTTCCGCCGTGATCTGCTCGATGCGCTTCTTGGCCAGTTCTGCCTTTTCCGGATCGGTCGAGGCGATGGTGATGGTGCCGTCTTCGTCGATGTTGATCGTCGTGCCGGTTTCTTCCTGCAGGCCACGGATGACCGAGCCGCCCTTGCCGATCACGTCGCGGATCTTCTCGGGGTTGATCTTCAGCGTGGTCAGGCGCGGTGCGAAGCTGGAGACTTCGGCCTTGGCCTCGCCCATGGCTTCCTGCATCTTGCCCAGGATGTGCATGCGCGCTTCCTTGGCCTGTGCCAGGGCGACCTGCATGATTTCCTTGGTGATGCCCTGGATCTTGATGTCCATCTGCAGCGCGGTGATGCCGTTGGTGGTACCGGCAACCTTGAAGTCCATGTCGCCCAGGTGATCTTCGTCGCCCAGGATGTCGGTCAGCACCGCGAAGCGGTTGTCTTCCTTGATCAGGCCCATGGCGATGCCGGCCACGTGCGCCTTCATGGGCACGCCGGCGTCCATCATCGAGAGGCAGCCGCCGCACACCGATGCCATCGACGACGAGCCGTTCGACTCGGTGATTTCCGACACCACACGCACCGTGTAGGGAAACTCTTCCTTGTTCGGCAACACGGCGACGAGCGCGCGCTTGGCCAGGCGGCCGTGGCCGATTTCGCGGCGCTTGGTCGAGCCCATGCGGCCCACTTCACCGGTGGCGAAGGGAGGCATGTTGTAGTGGAACAGGAAGCGGTCTTCGTATTCGCCGGCCAGCGCGTCGATGCGCTGCGCGTCGCGTTCGGTGCCGAGCGTGGTGATGACCAGCGCCTGGGTTTCGCCGCGCGTGAACAGGGCCGAACCGTGGGTGCGGGGCAGCACCGAGTTGCGGATCTCGATGGGGCGCACGGTGCGCGTGTCGCGGCCGTCGATGCGGGGCTCGCCCGACAGGATCTGGCTGCGCACGATCTTCGACTCGATGGCGAACAGCAGGTCGCTGACCTTGCCGGAGTCGAATTCGGTGCCTTCGGCCTTCAGTGCCTCGAGCACGCTGGCGTTGGCTTCGCGCAGGGCTTGCGTACGGGCTTGCTTGCTGCGAATCTGGTAGACGGCGCGCAGCTTTTCTTCGGCCAGGCCCTTGACCTTGGCGACGAAGGCTTCGTCTTCGGCGGGGGCCTTCCAGTCCCACACCGGCTTGCCGGCGTCGCGCACGAGTTCATGGATCGCGTTGATGGCGACGTTGGCCTGCTCGTGGCCGAACACCACGCCGCCCAGCATGATTTCTTCGCTGAGTTGCAGGGCTTCGGACTCGACCATCAGCACGGCGGCTTGCGTGCCGGCGACGACGAGGTCCATCTGCGAATCCTTGCGGGCGGTCTGGCCCGGATTCAGTACGTACTGGCCGTTGATGTAGCCAACGCGGGCCGCACCGATCGGGCCGTTGAACGGCACGCCGGAGATCGACAGCGCGGCGCTCACGCCGATCATGGCGGCGATGTCGGCATCGACTTCGGGGTTGAGCGAGATCGTGTGGATGACCACATGCACTTCGTTCAGGAAGCCTTCGGGGAACAGCGGGCGGATCGGGCGGTCGATCAGGCGGCTGGTCAGCGTTTCATGTTCGCTGGGCTTGGCTTCGCGCTTGAAGAAGCTGCCGGGGATCTTGCCGGCGGCGTAGGTCTTCTCGATGTAGTCGACGGTCAGCGGGAAGAAGTCCTGGCCGGGCTTGGCCGACTTGGAAGCGACCACGGTCGCGAGGATGACGGTGCCGTCGATGTCGACGAGCACGGCGCCGCTGGCCTGGCGGGCGATTTCACCCGTTTCCATGACGACGGTCTTGTCGCCCCATTGGAACGACTTGGTGACTTTGTTGAAGAGGCTCATGTTTGCTCCTGTTTTAGTAGCGGATCACACAGGATCCGCAAGGGGCGGAGGCTTCTCAGAACACGATGCCATTCCAGCGAAGCTCGGGGCGAACTTCATTGGAATGACACAGCTTCGCTCTGTTTGGGCACTCCGAAAGTGGATCGCGAAGTAAAAAACGCCTGAGCTAGCGGACTAACCCAGGCGTTTTTTCATGCGATTTGGTTTACTTGCGCAGACCCAGCTTGGCGATCAGCGCGGTGTAACGGTCGGCATCCTTGGACTTGAGGTAGTCCAGGAGCTTGCGGCGGCGGCTCACCATGCGCAGCAGGCCGCGGCGACCGTGGTGGTCCTTGGCATGCGTCTTGAAGTGGGGGGTGAGCTCGTTGATGCGGGCGGTCAGCAGTGCGACTTGCACTTCGGGGCTGCCAGTGTCGTTGGCGGCGCGGGCGTTGTCCTTGACGACTTCGGCCTTGATGGAGGCTGCGATCATGTTGATTTCCTTGTTCCGGGATGTTTGACTTGCGGTGTGCGCTGGAACTGCACCCACCGTGCGCCTTGCGGCATGCAAAGCCTCGGGATTATAGCCCGGCGACTTTCGCCGGGCTTTCATGCCCCCTGGAAACCCTCCATCGAGGCAAGGCAGCCCGGGTTCAGCCCTTGCCGGGCCGCTGCTGCGCCAGCCAGTCGCGCAGGCGCTCCACGCCCTTCACCAGCCGCTGCGGGTCCTTGGAGGCAAAGCACCAGCGCAGCCAGCCCTGGGCTTCCGGCGCGAAAGCGTTGCCCGGCGCGAGCCCCAGGCCCGCCTCGGACACCAGCCGCTTGGCCACTTCGAGCGAATCGCCGAAGCCTTCGAGCCGGAAGAAGGCATACATGCCCCCCTTGGCCGGCGCCACCTGGACCCCCGGCACCGCCGCCAGCAGCGGCACCAGCGTGTCTCGGCACGACTTCAGGTGGGCCACCACGCGCGGCGTGATCTCGCCCGTGTGCTCGATGGCGGTGATGGCCGCGCGCTGCGTGAACACGCTGGCGCACGAGGTGTTGAACTCGATCAGCTTGCCGATGCCCTCCACCATCGACGGCGGCAGCACCAGCCAGCCGAGGCGCCAGCCCGTCATGAGGAAGCTCTTCGAGAAGCTGTGCGTCACGACCAGGCGGTCGTCGGGCTCGGAGATGTCGAGGAAGCTGGGCGCGCAGCCGTTGGGCGTCGGCTCGTAGTACAGCCGCTCGTACACCTCGTCGGCCAGGATCCAGGTGCCGGTCTGGCGGCAATGGTCCAGCACGGCCTGCTGCTCGTCGCGCGTCATGGTCCAGCCCGTGGGGTTGTTGGGTGCGTTGACGACCAGCAGCTTCGTCCTGGCAGTGACCGCGGCGCGAAGCGCGGGCAGGTCGAGCGTCCATTGCCCATTCACCGGCACCAGCGGCAGCGTGCGCACGTTCGCGCCCATGATCGCGGGCTGCGCCGTCAGGTTGGGCCACACGGGCGTCACGGCGACCACCTCGTCGCCCGCATCCACCAGCGCCTGCACCGCGAGCATCAGCGCGCTCACGCCGCCCGAGGTGACGGCGATGCGCGAGGCATCGACCGCCGGATGCAGCCCGCTGGTATAGCGCGCGATGGCCTCGCGCAGCTCGGGCAGGCCGAGGTTGTGGGCATAGAAGGTCTCGCCGCGCTGCAGCGACTCGATGGCCGACTGGCGGATCACCTCGGGCGTGACTTCGTCGCTCTCGCCGAACCAGAAGGCCAGCACGTCGTCGCGCCCCATGCCGGCATTGGCGACTTCGCGGATCTTCGACGCTTCGAGGTTGTGGATGGCTTCACGCATGTCTTCGGGTCCTGTTCTCTGTCATCAATCGATCAAGGTCTCTTCATCTTGCACGAGGTCGGCAGCTCCGCGCGTTCGGCGGGAATGGTCTTGACCACGCGGAAGCCGTAGCCCGAACCCTCGACGTCGAACTGCACGCCCGGCCTGCCCTGCCGGTCCATCACGCCAACCACCAGCTGCTGCTGGAACTGGTGGTCCGCGGCACGCATGCGTCCGCGCTGGCCGTGGAGGCTGACGTCGGCCTGCTCCAGCGCGCGTGCGACCGGCACCGCGTCCACGCTGCCCGCGCGCTCGATGGCCTGCACAAGCGCTTCGATCATCAGCGCCAGGCGCATGTGCACATAGTCTTCGGCCGGTTTCGGAAAGCGCGCGCGGAAGGCGCGGTAGAACTCCGCGGACTGCGCCGTCTGCACGTTGGGCAGCCAGTCGGCCACCGCGACCACGCGGCCGATGCCCGCGTCGCCGATGGCCGCGGGCGCGCCCAGCGCATTGCCGTAGAAGGTATAGAAGGTGCCGTTGAACCCGGCCTCGCGCGCCGCCTTCACCAGCAGCGTGAGGTCGTTGCCCCAGTTGCCCGTGACCACGGCCTGCGCGCCGCTCGCAATGATCTTCGTGGCGTACGGCGCGAAGTCTTTCACCTTGCCCATCGGGTGCAGTTCGTCACCGACGATCTCCACGTCGGGCCGCTGCGCGCCGAGCTGCCGGCGCGCTTCGCGCAGCACCGACTGGCCGAAGCTGTAGTCCTGCCCGATGAGGTAGACGCGCTTGAGCGCGGCGTCGTCCTTCACCACATCCATCAGCGCCGCAACGCGCATGTCGGCATGGGCGTCGAAGCGGAAGTGCCAGAAGCTGCAGCGCTCGTTGGTGAGCACCGGATCGACAGCCGCGTAGTTCAGGAAGATCACGCGGCGCGACGGATCGCGTTCGTTGTTCTTGTCGATGGCATCGACCAGCGCCGCGGCCGTGGCCGACGAGTTGCCCTGCAGCACGATGCGCGCGCCGTCGTCCATTGCTGCGCGCAACGCGGAGAGCGCTTCTTCGTTCTGCCCCTTGCTGTCGTAGCGGTCGAGCTGCAGCATGCGCGCGCCGCCAGGCAGCCTGATGCCGCCGCGCGCGTTCACGCGCTCCACGGCCCACAGCAGGTTGCGGAACACGGCCTCGCCGGTGTTGGCGAAAGGGCCGCTCATGCTCTCTATCAGCGCGAGGCGGATGGGTGCGGGCGAAGCCTGGGCGAGCGCCGCGAAGGGCCTCGCGCATAGCGCCAGCGCCGCGAATTTCAAGGTCTCGCGACGCAAATTAAAGGGGGGATCCATTGTCTTGAAACGCTTGCCACTGCGCCTAGATGAGGTGTCAAGCGGCACTCACACGATTGAACGGCCGCGCAGTGTAAGGGACACACATTCCTTGTCCCCATTGTGTTCATTCAGGAGTTCTTCACATGTTTTTCGCACCTACCCTCCGCACCGCCCGTTTCGCTCCGCGCGCCTATGACCGCGCCTTCGAACGCTTCGCCAGCGAGGCCTTCGCGGGTGCCCGCCGTTCGCCGCTCGTCGAACAGGACGACAAGAGCTGGACCCTCTCGCTCGACGTGCCCGGCTTCTCGCGTGAAGACCTCGCCATCAGCATCGAAGGCGCTGTGCTGCGCATCGACAGCAAGGCCGAAGCCAAGCGCCAGTTCAAGGCCGCCTACGAGCTGCCGCAGGACATCGACGTGGCCACCAGCGAAGCCAAGCTTGAGAACGGCGTGCTCACGCTGAAGCTCGGAAAACTGGTGCCGGTGAGCCAGGCGACGAGTTTGCAAATCAACTAGTAAGGGCGATGCCCACAAGAAGAAAGTGTCAGCCAAGGGTTGCTTTTGACTTTGAACATGCTCCCTATTCACAATAGGCGTGCATAACGTCACATCATGTGACGTTTTATTAGTACTTTCTTCTTCGTGGGCGTCTTGTAAACGCATCGAAAATCATGACGGTGCGGATCGGGTGCCCCTCCTGGCACCATGAAAACTCACCTTCAACCTGCAAACCCCACCGAACAATCCGACACGCTCCTGGTGTTCCTGCCAGGCGCCTACCTCAAGCCCGACGAGTTCGAGCGCGAAGGATTCATCAGCGCCGTAAGGGAGCGCCACCTCGCAGCCGATGCGCTGCTGGTGGATGCCGACGTCTCCTACTACTACGACCAGACGCTCAGCGAACGCCTGCATGCGGACGTCATCGAGCCGCAGCGCGCCAAGGGCTACAAGGCGATCTGGCTGGTGGGCATTTCCATCGGCGGCTTCGGCGCGCTGATCCACGAACTGGCCAAGCCCGGCTCGGTGGACGGCATCGTGGCGCTGGCGCCCTACCTCGGGCGCCGGGTGCTGGGCGCGGAGATCAAGAAGGCCGGCGGCCTGCGCGCATGGCAGGCACCCACCGGGCCGCAGCCCGACGAAGAGCCCGACCGCAAGCTCTGGCCCTTCTTCCAGCAATACCTCTCGGCGCAGCCTTCGAAGAACCTGCCGCCGCTCTACCTGGGGTTCGGCCTCGAGGACCGCTTTGCCAGCAACCACAAGCTGCTGGCCGACGCGCTGCCGCCGGGCCGCGTGTTCACCACCGAAGGCGGCCACGACTGGCCGCAATGGCGCCAGCTCTGGCGCAACGTGCTGGACGTGCTGCCGCTGCCGGCCATCGGCCGCTCGCGCCAGCCGCAGCCTGCTATGCAGCAGCCTGCGGCATCGACGCCTCGGTCGTCAGCGATGCCAATGGCCATCGCGGTCTGACGTCGAAGGCATAGCGCTCGGTCGCCTGCGACAGGCCCGACTGCAGGCGCATCGCGGCGGCCATGGCGATCATGGCGCCGTTGTCGGTGCACAGGTGCAGCTCGGGGTAGTGCACCCGGGCCTTGCGCCTTGCGCATGCGGCATCGAGTTGCTCGCGCAGGTTCCTGTTCGCCCCCACGCCGCCCGCCACCACCAGCCGCTTCAGGCCGGTCTGGTCGAGCGCGGCGAGCGACTTCTTCAGCAGCACCTCGACGATGGCCGCCTGCGTGGACGCCGCGAGGTCGGCCTTGCCGGCCTCGAGCTGGTCGCCGAGCTTCTTGGCCTGGGTGAGCACCGCCGTCTTCAGGCCGGCGAACGAAAAGTCGAGATCGCCGCTGTGCAGCAGCGGGCGCGGCAGCTTGAACGCCGCCGGGTTGCCGTCTTCGGCCAGCTTCGCGAGCCACGGCCCGCCCGGGTAAGGCAGGCCCATGAGCTTGGCGCTCTTGTCGAAGGCCTCGCCGGCCGCGTCGTCGATGGTCTCGCCCAGCAGCTCGTAGCGGCCCACGCCGTCCACCCGCATCAGTTGCGTATGGCCGCCGGACACCAGCAGCGCCACGAACGGAAACTCCGGCGGATCGGCGCTCAGGAACGGCGACAGCAGGTGTCCTTCGAGGTGATGCACGCCCAGCACCGGCTTGCCCAGCGCCACGCCCAACGCGCAGGCCACGCCGGCGCCCACGAGCAGCGCGCCCGCCAGGCCCGGTCCGCGCGTGTAGGCCACCACGTCGATTTCACCGAGCGAGCGGCCGGCCTCGGCCATGACCGACTCGGTCAGCGGCAGCACGCGGCGGATGTGGTCGCGGCTGGCCAGTTCGGGCACCACGCCCCCGTAGGCCTGGTGCATGGCGATCTGGCTGTGCAGCGCATGCGAGCGCAACACCGGCAGCGCGTTGCCGTGCGACTCCACCAGCGCCACGCCGGTTTCATCGCAGGATGATTCGATTCCCAACAAGAGCATGCCGCCGAGTGTAGGTGGCGCCTGCCGCGGTCGCCCGCGAAGGGGCAAGCGCAGGCGAGCCGGAGGCCCCCGAGAGGCACGGATGTTGCAGTGCTCCCCCAAGGCCCCCCGCAGGCGAACGCACCCACCATGAAGTCCGGACTGAGTTTTCTGATCGCCGCCCGCCGCTGCGAAATCGACGAGCTGGACCAGCTCGCGCGCACCAGCGAACTGGTCGGCGTGATCGGGCGGCTGGTGCACGCGCTGCAGCGCGAGCGCGGCATGTCGAACGTGTTCCTCGCGTCGCACGGCGTGCGCCTGGCCGAGCAGCGAGCCCCGCAGATCGCCGAATGCCTGGCGCTCGAGCAGGAAGTGCGCGCCGGGTTCGACCAGCTCGAGTCCGAGCATCACCGCGGCGTCGGCTCCGGCAACGGCGCGCGGCTGTTCAGCCGCATCGCCTGGGTGCTGCCGGGGTTGGACGCCCTGCCCGCCCTGCGCCGGCGCATCGATGCCCTCGAACTCAAGCCGTCGCAGTCGACCGCCGCCTTCGTCAAGCTCATCGCCGGCCTGCTGTCGGTCGTGTTCGAGGCGGCCGACGGCGCCACCGACCCCGAGATATCCCGCCTCCTGGTGGCGATGTTCAACTTCATGCAGGGCAAGGAGTTCGCCGGCCAGGAGCGCGCATTCGGCGCCGCCGCGCTGGCCCAGGGCCGCAGCGACGAAACCCGGCGCCTGCAGTGGCAGCACCTGATCGAATCGCAGGAACGATGCTTCCAGGTGTTCGTCGACTTTTCCGGCGATGCGGTGCTCGCCCTCTGGCGCGAGAGCCAGTCCGACGCCACCCTGGCCGAGCTGGAGCGCATGCGCCGCAGGGGCGCCACCTCCGCGCCCGCCGACTCCGCACTCGGCCAGGCCTGGTTCGACTGCTGCACGCGCCGCATCGACGCCATGCGCACCGTCGAAGACCGGCTCGAAGCCGACCTGCGCGCGCTCTGCAGCCACAAGACAGCCCGGGCCCGCAGCGAACTCCAGGCCTACCGGCAGGTGCTCGACACCTTGGCGCCGGAGACCGACGCCGCGCTGTTCTTCGACGACGCCGACGCGCAGGCCGCCGCGCCCGCGCAACTCGGCCGCCACCTCGAGCGCTCGGTGCTCGACATGGTGCAGGAGCAGTCGCAGCGGCTGCAGGCCATGAGCGACGAACTGCAGACCGTGCGCGCCTCGCTCAATGAACGCAAGCTCGTGGAACGCGCCAAGGGCCTGCTGATGGCGCACCGGCGCATGAGCGAGCAGGAGGCGCACAAGATGCTGCGCGAGACCGCCATGAACCAGGGCCGCCGGCTCGTCGAAGTGGCCGAGTCGGTGCTCGCGATGGCCGACTACCTGCCCCCGCCGCCCCGCTGAGGGCGTTCAATTTGGTGCGCCGCACAACAACCGTGCCTGCCGCCCGTGCACCGTCCGGATGGCGCTTCGCCCTTGCAGCGCAAGACGTTCCAGCTACTTTTCCGATAGCAGCAGACCGCCCGGCAGGGCTGGCACACCGCTTGCAAGCAACCAGCGCATAGACCTCCAGGGGTCTTCAGGCAGGCGGCACCCAACGGCGGGTGCCACCCACCGACCGGACAAAGGCGTCCCCATCCCGCAAGGGCTCGTTTTCGAGCAGCCCCTGCGCGGTGCGGACGCCTTTTCGTTTTTGTCTTTGCTGTTTTTGTTTGCCTTCAACCGGAGCCCCGCCACATGACCGACCTGCTCAAAACCCGTCTCAGCCGACGCCGCGTCCTGCAAGCCGCCGCCATCGGCGCCGTGGGCATCGACCCCGCCCTGCGCGCGGCCGTCTGGGCCCAAGGCTCCGACAAGCCCGAGAAGGAAGAAGTCAAGATCGGCTTCATCCCGCTGACAGACTGCGCCAGCGTGGTCATGGCCTCGGTGCTGGGCATCGACAAGAAGTACGGCGTGAAGATCGTGCCCAGCAAGGAAGCCAGCTGGGCCGGCGTGCGCGACAAGCTCTCCAACGGCGACATCGACATGGCGCACGTGCTCTACGGCCTGGTCTACGGCATGCACCTGGGCCTGAGCGGCCCGAGGAAGGACATGGCCGTGCTCATGACCCTGAACAACAACGGCCAGGCCATCACGCTGTCGAAGAAGCTCTCCGACAAGGGCGCGGTCGACGCCGCCTCGCTGGCCAAGCTCATCGCCAGCGAGAAGCGCGAATACACCTTCGCGCAGACCTTCCCCACCGGCACGCACGCCATGTGGCTCTACTACTGGCTCGCATCGGCCGGCATCGATCCGTTCAAGGACGTGAAGAACATCACCGTGCCGCCTCCGCAGATGGTGGCCAACATGCGCGTGGGCAACATGGACGGCTACTGCGTGGGCGAGCCCTGGGGCCAGCGCGCCATCATGGACGGCATCGGCATCACGGCCATCACCACGCAGGACATCTGGAAGGACCACCCCGAGAAGGTGCTCGGCTGCACCGCCGAGTTCACGAAGAAGTACCCCAACACCGCGCGCGCCGTGACGGCCGCCATCCTCGAAGCCAGCAAGTGGATCGACGCCGGCCTGCAGAACAAGAACAAGATGGCCGAGACCATCGCCGACAAGAGCTACGTCAACACCAGCGTGGACGCCATCAACCAGCGCATCCTGGGCCGCTACACCAACGGCCTGGGCAAGAGCTGGGACGACCCCAACCACATGAAGTTCTACAACGCCGGCGCCGTGAACTTCCCGTACCTGTCGGACGGCATGTGGTTCCTCACGCAGCACAAGCGCTGGGGCCTGCTGAAGGAACACCCCGACTACCTGAAGGTGGCCACCGAGATCAACCGCATCGACATCTACAAGCAGGCCGCCGCCGCCACGCAGACGCCGGTGCCCAAGGACCCGATGCGCAGCAGCAAGCTGTTCGACGGCTCCGTGTGGGACGGCAAGGATCCGAAAAAGTACGCCGAGTCGTTCAAGCTTCATGCCTGAGGAGAACACCATGGTCAGCGCAGTCTTTCATTCGCCGCTCGAAGCGACCACCGCACAGGTGACGCAGGTGGCCCCTTCCGTCGCCGCCAGGCCGGCAGCGCCAAAGCCGACACCCGCTCCGGCGCCCGAGACCCGGGTGCGCGCGCCCATCGACCTGCGCGCATTCTGGATGCGCGTGCTGCCGCCGCTGGCGGGCTTCGGCCTGCTGCTGCTGATCTGGGAAGTGGTGGCCATGAAAAGCACCACCGGCTTTCCCACGCCCGCGGCCACCTGGCAGCAGGCCGTGACGGTGTTCAGCGATCCGTTCTACAGCAAGGGGCCGAACGACCAGGGCGTGGGCTGGAACGTGCTGTCGTCGCTGCAGCGCGTGGCGCTGGGCTTCGGGCTGGCGGCGCTGGTCGGCATTCCGGCGGGCTTTGCCATCGGCCGCTTCGAGTTCCTCTCGCGCATGTTCAACCCGCTGATCAGCCTGCTGCGCCCCGTGTCGCCGCTGGCCTGGCTGCCCATCGGCCTGCTGGTGTTCAAGGGCGCCAACCCGGCCGCGATCTGGACCATCTTCATCTGCTCGATCTGGCCGATGGTCATCAACACCGCCGTGGGCGTGCAGCGCGTGCCCAGCGACTACATGAACGTGGCCAAGGTGCTGAACCTCAGCGAGTGGAAGATCCTCACCAAGATCCTGTTCCCCGCCGTGCTGCCCTACATGCTGACCGGCGTGCGGCTGGCCGTGGGCACCGCGTGGCTGGTGATCGTGGCCGCCGAGATGCTCACGGGCGGCGTCGGCATCGGCTTCTGGGTGTGGGACGAGTGGAACAACCTCAACGTCGCCAACATCATCATCGCGATCTTCGTGATCGGCATCGTAGGCTTGGTGCTGGAGTTCGCGCTCATCAAGCTCGCAACGGCATTCACGTTCGAAGAGGTGAAGTCATGAGCCGCACGGCCGCTCCGAAGGCGAATACCGCAGCGCTGCTGCGCGGAGGTTTCCAATGATCGACGACAGCAAGTACATCGAGATCCACGGCGTCGAGCAGGCGTTCAAGACGCCCAAGGGCCGCTTCGTCGCGCTGCGCGACGTGAACCTGAACGTGGCCAAGGGCGAGTTCATCACGCTCATCGGGCACTCGGGCTGCGGCAAGTCGACGCTGCTGAACCTGATCGCCGGGCTCACCACGCCCACGCAGGGTGCGCTGCTGTGCGCCAACAAGGAAATCAAAGGGCCCGGCCCCGAGCGCGCGGTGGTGTTCCAGAACCACTCGCTGCTGCCCTGGCTCACCTGCTTCGAGAACGTGTACCTGGCGGTCGAGCGCGTGTTCGCCGCCACGGAAAGCAAGGCGCAGTTGCGCCAGCGCACCGACGCCGCGCTGGCGCTGGTCGGCCTCACGCCCGCCGCGCAGAAGCGGCCTGGCGAGATCTCCGGCGGCATGAAGCAGCGCGTGGGCATTGCGCGCGCGCTGTCGATGGAGCCCAAGGTGCTGCTGATGGACGAGCCTTTCGGCGCGCTCGACGCCCTCACCCGCGCCAAGCTGCAGGACGAGCTGCTCGCCATCGTGCAGAAGACGCACAGCACCGTCGTCATGGTGACGCACGACGTGGACGAGGCCGTGCTGCTGAGCGACCGCATCGTGATGCTGACCAACGGCCCGGCCGCCACCATCGGCGACGTGCTTTCGGTGGGCATTCCGCGCCCGCGCAACCGGGTCGAGCTGGCGGAAGACCCGGCCTATGTGCACGCCCGCAAGGCGGTGATCGACTTCCTCTACACGCGCCAGGCGCACGTGGAGAAGGCCGCGGCCTGACGCTGCGCGAGCGCCAGCACCAACGGCGTCACGACATGATGACCTGGAGGCTGTGCTCGTACGAGGCCGTGAGGCGCTCGAAGGTGTCGACCAGCGCGTCGCTTGAACGCACCAGCGTGGCGCGGCCGTCGGCGCTGTCGAGCGCCTGCACGCCGCCGACCAGCCGCAGCCATTCGTCGCGCGCGCTGGCCAGCGCGGCGCGGATCTCGGCGGTGCTCAGCGGCGCATGCTCCAGCTCGAGCAATGCGGCCTCGAACTCGGCCATGGTCGGCACCAGCCGCGCGTTCGCTGCCTTCTCTTTCAGCGCGGCGGCCAGCAGCGCGTCCTTGGCCAGCCGCTGCGCCCGCATGCGCTGCCGCCCGCAGATGTTGACGATGCGCAGCGCGCGCCGCGCGCCCGAGGTTTCGAGCGCCTCGGTCAGGGCCTCGGCGGCGCGGAGCAATACTTCCGCGCGCTGGTCGATGTCGGCCAGCCCCGCCGCCGACGGCCGCGCGGCCAGGGCAGCGGCCAGCCCGCTCCAAGCGGCCTGCGCATCCCCCAACGCCTGCGCGCCGGCCGCCCCGAGCCCGAGGGCGGCCAGATGATCGAGGTTCTGCTGCACCCGCTCGGCCGACTGCGTGCGCAGCAACCGCGCCCGCTGCGCGTCGATGCCGCCGAGCAACTGCGCCGCCACGCGCACCAGCCGCTGCGAGAGCATGCGCAGCTGCCCGGCCCGGTTGATCGCGTCGGCCCACTGCGCCGCCTCGATGACCGATCGCGAAACCTCGCCCAGACGCAGGTTGGCATGCATCGCGGCGCCGCGCAGCAGGCCGAAGGCCTCGTCCTCGCCGATGCCGCGCGCGGACATCAGCAGACCCTTGGCCCGGTCGACCCACTTGCGCTCGTCCATGCGGGTGCGCAGGCTCTCCAGTTCGGTGCGCAAGGCGGCCTCGCGCTGCCAGCGGGACCGGGCGCGGGCGATCAACGCGGCGAGCGATGCCGCATCGACGGCATCGGCCTGCAACCACGCATGCACGCCGAGCGCGACCAGTTCTTCATGCTGCGCGCCGCCCAACGGCGCGCTGACAAGGCTCAGCGCGCACGGCGGCAGGCCGGCCCACGTGCGCAAGGCATCGAACAGCGCGGGCGCGGGCGCAGGCAGGCAGATCAGGGCCTGCCGGGGCCCCAGCGCCTCGACCTGCCGCGCGAAGCTGCCGCAATCCGCGCAGCCGAGCACGTCGAGACCCGCGCCGGACAGCGCCCGCGCAAGCGCCTCGGGCAGCACGAGGCCGGCGGGTTCATCGGGCAGGACAACGAGAAGGGACATCTTGGGGAAGCGGTGTGGGAGCGCACCGCGAGCATAGGCCACACCCGCGCACACTTGCGGGCACGCCTCTTGCATGAAACGGAGCGCGGTGTAACGAAGCACCGCTTTGGTGACGAGGCTGCAGGTTCCTGCGGCCGGCCCGGCAATCCACTCGCCGTGCACACCCCCACGCCGACAGCGTCCGCTGCCGGCACTCCGCCCCCAACCCCGTCCGTCGACACGACCTCTCCAGGGTCGCGCCGCGGCTTTTCGCATCTTTGAACGCCATGTCCAGCTTCAGGAATTTCTTGCAATCAGGCCACAGCCCGACACTGTTCGCGGCCTTCCTGTACTTCTCGTTCTCCTGCTGCATCTGGGTGCTCAACGGCGCAATGGCGCCCTTCATCGGCGAGACCTTCGATCTGTCGCCCGCCCAGAAGGGCCTGATGCTGTCGGTGCCCATCATCGCCGGCGCGCTGATGCGCTTTCCGCTGGGCATCCTCTCGCAGTACATCGGCCGCAAGAAGGCCACGCTGGTCGAGATGGCGCTGATCGCGGTGGCGATGCTGTTCGGCTTCTTCTTCGTCAAGAGCTTCAACGACCTGCTCGCCATGGGCGTGCTGCTGGGCATTGCAGGCGCGAGCTTCGGCGTCGCGCTGTCGCTGGGCTCGGGCTGGTTCCCGCCGCAGCACAAGGGCCTGGCCATGGGCCTGGTGGGCGCGGGCAACGTGGGCACGGCGGTGTCGGTGCTGGTGGCGCCGCCGCTGGCGAACTGGCTGGGCTGGCAGGCGGTGTACGGCGTGGCCGCGGTCGCCATCCTCATTCCGATGGTCGTGATGGTGGTGTTCGCCAAGGAGCCGCCGGACGTGAACGCCCATTCGAGCTTCCGCGAGCACATTGCCTGCCTGTTCGAGAAGGACGGCTGGGTGTTCAGCCTGATCTACGGCGTGACCTTCGGCGGCTTCATCGGCCTGACCACCTTCCTGCCCTCCTACTACTACGACCAGTTCGGCGTGAGCAAGGTGCAGGCGGGCCAGCTGACCATGCTCGCCGCCTTCATGGGCGCAGCGGTGCGCATCGCGGGCGGCTGGATCTCCGACCGCTGGGGCGGCGTGAACACGCTGACGGTGGTGCTGCTGGTGGTGGCCGTGAGCCTCGTGCTGGTGGGTTTCTCTTCAGGCTCGCTGGCCGTCACCACGCTGGTGCTGATCGTCTGCTTCGCCGCACTCGGCGCGGGCAACGGCGCACTGTTCCAGCTGGTGCCGTTGCGCTGGCCCGCGAGCACGGCCGTGGCCGGCTCGATGATCGGCGAGATCGGCGCGCTGGGCGGCGGCCTCGTGCCCAACGCCATGGGCCTTTCGAAGCAGTACATGGGCAGCTATCTCTGGGGGTTCGTCTTCTTCGCGGCGCTGTCGCTGGTGATGCTGGGCGTGATGCGCGTGATGCAGATCCGCTGGACGCGCACCTGGGCCGAAAAAGGCGGCCGTGCGCGCGTCACGACGCCGCACAACCCTGCCGCCACCACCCATGTACGCAAGGCGGCCCGCCCATGACTCGCCCCGCCCGCATCCGCTCAGCGTGGCAGGAACAGCAGCCACACGACGAGCAGCACGTTGAACAGCACCGACACGCCGAGCGCCAGTTGGTAGAGCGCGAGCGGATCGCGGCGGATCAGCGGCGTAGCGGCGGGCGCGTTGACGGGGCGGGATGCACCGCGTTCGAGCGCGAGCAGCAGTTCCTCGGCGGTTTCGAAGCGCTCGCGCGGGTCGCGGGCCACGGCCTTGCGCACCAGATGATCGAGCCAGATCGGCACGTCGGGCCGCAGGCGCGAGAGCGCGACCGGGTCGCGACGGTAGCGCGCCACCTGGTAGGGCTCGATCTCGCCGTAGGGCAGGTGGCCGGTGAGCCACTGGTAGAGCGTGACGCCGAGCGCGAACAGGTCGCTGGCCGCATCGGCGGTGCCGCCCTCCTCCCACTGCTCGGGGTTGATGTAGCTGGGGGTGCCGGCATGCAGCTCGCGCTGGGCCGCGCCTTCTCTTCCGGACAGCGCCACGCCCAGGTCGAGGATGCGCCAGCGCCCGTCGTCGCCCAGGTGCAGGTTGCCGGGCTTGATGTCGCGATGGATCACGCCCTGGCGATGCAGCCGGCCGAGCGCGCGGCTCAGCTCGATGCCGGCCGCCACCACCTCGGCCACCGTGCCGCGCGCGTTCAGCTTGCGCAGTTGCTCCAGGGTGCGCCCGCCGTGCCAGTCGAACACGATGTAGAGCGCGCTCGCGTCCTCGGCGCGTTCGTGCACGCGAACGAAACCGCTGCCGCCGACGCCTGCCACGCGCAGCCCCAGCCACGCCTCGTGCGCCAGCATCGCGCGTTCCTGCGGATCGCCGGCGCGCGAGGGATGCAGCGTCTTCAGCGCGACCAGCTCGCGCGTGCGCGGGTGCCGCGCCTGGTACAGCAGGTGCACGCCGGTGTCCGCCACCAGCGCGGTGACGGCGTAGCCGTCGAGCACGTCGCCCACTTTCAGCGCGGGCGGCGGTGCGAGCCGGCGGCCGTCGCCGAGTTCGTCGTCGAGCTGCCGCGCATCGAGCCCGACCACACGGATGACCAGCGCGGTCGCGTTGTCGCGCGTGCCGGCGTCGAGCGCCGCATGCACCAGCGCCTCGCTGGCGGCCTCGGCGTCGCCCTGCAAGGCCAGCGCGGCCACCTGCTGCGGCTTGAGCACGCAGTGCACGCCGTCGGAGCTCAGCACGAAGCAGTCGCCCACGCGCACGTCGCCCTGGGCGTAGTCGACGCGCACCTGGTCGTCGAGGCCGATGGCGCGCGTGAGCCGGCTGCGCATGTCGGGATGGTCGAAGGCGTGGTCCTGCGTGAGCGGCACGGCCGGCCCGCCGCCGGCACGCACGCGCCAGGCGCGCGTGTCGCCCACGTGCGCCAGCGTGTAGCTCTGTCCGTGCAGCACCAGCGCGGTGAGCGTGGTGAGCGCCGTGCCGCCGTCCTGCTTGCTCTGGCGCCGGCGGTTGTGGTCGGCCAGCCAGCCGTTCTGCGCGCCGACCAGCCGGTCGAGCGCGGCGGTCGGCTCCCAGGTTGCGGGCGTGGCGAAGTAGTCGGCCAGCAGGCCCATCACCGTGGTCTGCGCCGCTTCGCGGCCGTGCCCGCCGCTCGACACCCCGTCGGCAATGGCCGCGATGAGGCCGCGGGCCTCGTCGCCCGGCGGCGCATGCACTGCACCGGCGAAGTCTTCGTTCAGCTCGCGCGGTCCGCGCTGGCTGCTGTAGCCGATGTCCACTTCAAAGCTCATGGCGCGATTCTGAACGCGCGCCACGGGTACCCGTTTGCTTGATTTCCCTGAAAGGTCCAGCCCCATGAAGAAAATGAAACTCGTGATGGTCGGCAACGGCATGGCCGGCGTGCGCACGCTCGAAGAGCTGCTGAAGATCGCGCCCGAGCTGTACGACATCACCGTCTTCGGCGCGGAGCCGCATCCCAACTACAACCGCATCCTGCTGTCGCCGGTGCTCGCGGGCGAGCAGACGGTCGACGAGATCGTGCTCAACAGCTGGGAGTGGTACACGGACAACCACATCACGCTGCACGCCGGCAAGAAGGTGGTGGAGGTCGACCGCGTCAAGCGCATCGTGCGCGCGGTGGATTCGCAAGGCGGTGTCACCGAGGCCGCCTACGACCGCCTGCTGATGTGCACCGGCTCCAACCCCTTCATGCTGCCTGTGCCCGGCAAGGACCTCAAGGGCGTGATCGCCTACCGCGACATCGCCGACACCGACTACATGATCGAGACCGCGCGCACGCACAAGAACGCGGTGGTCATCGGCGGCGGCCTGCTGGGCCTGGAGGCCGCCAACGGCCTGATGCTGCGCGGCATGAACGTGACCGTGGTGCACGTGATGCCCTGGTTGATGGAGCGCCAGCTCGACGACGTGGCCGGCAAGCTGCTGCAGAAGTCGCTGGAAGACCGCGGCCTGAAGTTCCTGATGGGCGCGCAGACGCAGGACCTGGTGGGCGGTGAGGACGGCCGCGTGAAGGCCATCCGCTTCAAGGACGGCACCGAGGCGGCCGCCGACCTGGTGGTGATGGCCGTGGGCATCCGCCCGAACGTGGAGCTGGCCGAGAAGATGCGCCTGCACTGCAACCGCGGCATCGTCGTCACCGACACCATGCAGACCGTGACCGACGCGCGCATCTACTCGGTGGGCGAGTGCGCGGCGCACCGCGGCATTGCCTATGGCCTGGTCGCGCCGCTGTTCGAGCAGGCCAAGGTGGCGGCCAACCACCTGGCGCAGTTCGGCATCGGCCGCTACCTGGGGTCGCTCACCTCCACCAAGCTGAAGGTGACGGGCATCGACCTGTTCTCGGCCGGCGAGTTCATGGGCGGCGAAGGCACCGAGGAGATCGTCATGAGCGACCCCTTCGGCGGCGTCTACAAGAAGCTGGTGATCAAGGACGACAAGCTCGTGGGCGCCTGCCTCTACGGCGACACGGTGGACGGCAGCTGGTACTTCAAGCTGCTGCGCGACGGCCGCAGCGTGCACGACATCCGCGACAAGCTGATGTTCGGCGAATCGAACATCGGCGACACCGGCCACGAAGGCCACAACAAGGCCGCGAGCATGCCCGACGACGCCGAGGTCTGCGGCTGCAACGGCGTGAACAAGGGCACCATCTGCAAGGCCATCAAGGAAAAGGGCCTGTTCACGCTCGACGAGGTGAAGAAGCACACCAAGGCCAGCGCCAGCTGCGGCTCGTGCACCGGGCTGGTCGAGCAGATCCTGATGTTCACCGCGGGCGGCGACTACTCCGCCACGCCCAAGAAGAAAGCCGTGTGCGGCTGCACCGACGCGAGCCACCAGGACGTGCGCGACGCGATCCGCAAGGAGCACTACCTGACGCACGACGAGGTGTACCGCAACCTCGGCTGGCGCACGCCCAACGGCTGCGCCACCTGCCGCCCGGCCGTCAACTACTACCTGATCAGCACCTGGCCGAAAGAGGCGAAGGACGATCCGCAGAGCCGCTTCATCAACGAGCGCAGCCACGCCAACATCCAGAAGGACGGCACCTACTCCGTCATTCCGCGCATGTGGGGCGGCCACACCACGCCGGACGAGCTGCGCCGCATCGCCGACGCGGCCGACAAGTACAAGATCCCGACCGTCAAGGTCACGGGCGGCCAGCGCATCGACCTGCTGGGCGTGAAGAAGGAAGACCTGGAAGGCGTGTGGAAGGACATCGGCATGCCCAGCGGCTTTGCCTATGCCAAGTCGCTGCGCACGGTGAAGACCTGCGTGGGCAGCGAGTGGTGCCGCTTCGGCACGCAAGACTCCACGCAGATGGGCAAGGACCTGGAGCGCGCGCTGTGGGCCATGTACTCGCCGCACAAGGTCAAGCTGGCGGTGTCGGGCTGCCCGCGCAACTGCGCGGAGGCCGGCATCAAGGACGTGGGCGTGATCGGCGTCGACTCGGGCTGGGAGCTCTACGTGGGCGGCAACGGCGGCATCAAGACCGAGGTGGCGCAGTTCCTCGTGAAGGTGAAGACGGCCGAGGAAGTGATGGAGTATTCGGGTGCCTTCCTGCAGCTCTACCGCGAAGAAGGCTGGTACCTGGAGCGCACGGTGCACTACATCGGCCGCGTGGGGCTGGACTACGTGAAGAAGAAGATCCTCGAAGACGCCGAGGGCCGCAAGGCGCTGTGGGAACGCCTGCAGTTCGCGCTCGACGGCGAACCCGACCCGTGGTTCGAATCGGCGCAGGCCTCGGTCGACGTGCGGCAGTTCACGCCGCTGACGGCGTCGAGCGACACCCACCAGACAGCCTGAAGGAAGGACACCATGAACGATTGGAAAGTCATCTGCCGCATCGACGACATCCCCGTGCTCGGCGCGCGCCGCGTGACGCGGCCCGCCGGCGTGGATGTTGCCGTGTTCCGCAATGCCGAGAACGAGGTTTTCGCGCTGCTCGACCGCTGCCCGCACAAGGGCGGACCGCTGAGCCAGGGCATCGTCTTCGGCACCAGCGTGGCCTGCCCGCTGCACAACTGGGCCATCGGGCTGGACGACGGCTGCGCCAAGTCGCCCGACGAAGGCTGCACGCCGAAGTTCGCCGTGAAGGTGGAAGACGGGGTGGTGCACCTCGACGCGGGCGAACTGGCAACGCACGCCATCGACCTGGAACGCCCGGTCGCCGGGCCGAAGCCGTTCGCGGTGCTGTCGGTCCTTCCGCTGGAATAGCCATGACGCTGGAGACCCGCTCCACCTGCCCCTATTGCGGCGTCGGTTGCGGCGTCATCATCGAATCGCAAGGCGGCGAGATCACCGGCGTGCGCGGCGACCCCGAGCACCCGGCGAACTTCGGCCGGCTGTGCACGAAGGGCTCGACGCTGCACCTCACGGCCAGCGCCGCGGTCACGCGGCAGACGCGGCTGCTGCAGCCCATGCAGCGCCTTGTGCGCGCCGAGGCGCCCACCGCTGTGACCTGGGACACCGCGCTCGCCAACGCCGCCGGCAAGTTCGCGCAGGTGATCCGCGACCATGGCCCGGACTCGGTCGGATTCTATGTGTCGGGCCAGTTGCTCACCGAGGACTACTACGTCTTCAACAAGCTGGCCAAGGGCCTGATCGGCACCAACAACATCGACACCAACTCGCGCCTGTGCATGAGCAGCGCCGTGGCCGGCTACAAGCAGACGCTGGGCGCCGACGCGCCGCCGGCCTGCTACGACGACCTGAAGCACGCAGCCTGCCTGTTCATCGTGGGCAGCAACACGGCGTGGGCGCACCCCATTCTTTTCCGCCGCATCGAGGACGCGAAGGCCGCGAACCCGGCGCTGAAGATCGTGGTGGCCGACCCCCGCCGCACCGACACCGTGGAGATCGCCGACCTGTTCCTGCCCATCCAGCCCGGCACCGACGTGATGCTGTTCAACGGCATGCTGCACCTGATGCTGTGGGAGGGCTGGATCGACGCGAAATACATCGCGGCCTACACCAGCGGCTTCGACGCTTTGAAGGCGACGGTGCGCGAGTGCACGCCGGACAAGGTGGCACAGGTGTGCGGCATCCCGAAGGAGGACCTGCTCGAAGCGGCGCGGCTCTTCGCCACCTCGCCTGCCACGCTGAGCCTGTACTGCCAGGGCCTGAACCAGTCGTCGAGCGGCACGGCGAAGAACGCTGCGCTCATCAACCTGCACCTGGCGAGCGCGCAGATCGGCCGCGCGGGCGCGGGCCCGTTCTCGCTGACCGGCCAGCCCAATGCGATGGGCGGGCGCGAAGTCGGCGGCCTCGCCAACCTGCTGAGCGCGCACCGCGACCTGGCGAACCCGGATCACCGAGCCGAAGTGGCCGCGCTGTGGGGCGTGCCCTCGGTGCCCGGGAAGCCGGGCAAGACAGCGGTGGAGATGTTCCAGGCCGCGGCCGACGGCGAGATCCGCGCGCTCTGGATCGCATGCACCAACCCGGCGCAGTCGATGCCCGACCAGGCCACCGTGCGCCGCGCGCTGGAACGCGCCGAGTTCGTCGTGGTGCAGGAAGCCTTTGCCACCACTGCCACCTGCGCCTTCGCCGACCTGCTGCTGCCCGCCACCACCTGGGGCGAGAAGGAAGGCACCGTGACCAACAGCGAGCGCCGCATCTCGCGCGTGCGCCCGGCCGTGCCGGCGCCCGGCGAGGCGCGCAACGACTGGTCGATTGCCGTGGCCTTCGCGCACCGGCTCGAAAGGCAGCTGGGCCGCACCTTCACGCTGTTCCCGTACGAGACGGCCGAATCCGTCTGGAACGAGCATCGCGAATCCACGCGCGGGCGCGACCTCGACATCACCGGCCTGAGCTACGCGATGCTGGAAACCGCCGGCCCGCAGCAATGGCCGCTGAAGGAAGGCGAAAGCACCGGCCGCGCGCGCCTCTACGAAGACGGCGTGTTCCCCACGCCGGACGGCCGCGCCCGCTTCGTCGACACGGTCTACAAGCCGGTGGCCGAAGCCCGCGAGGCCCGCTACCCCTTCTCGCTGAACACGGGCCGCCTGCGCGACCAGTGGCACGGCATGAGCCGCACCGGCACCGTCGGGCGCCTGTTCGGCCATGTGTCGGAGCCGGTGGTGCAGATGAACGCGCAGGACATGGCGCGCCGCCAGATCCGCGAAGGCGACCTGGTGCACCTGACCTCCAGGCGCGGTTCGATCATGCTGCCCGCGCGCGCCAGCGCCGAGATGGGGCTGAGCCAGGTCTTCGTCGCCATGCATTGGGGCGAGGAATACCTGAGCGGCTGCTCCTCGAACGGCACGCGGCTGGCGGGCATCAACGCGCTCACCACGCCGGCCTACTGCCCGACTTCGAAGCAGCCCGAGCTGAAGCACACGCCGGTGAAGATCCTCAAGGCCGAGCTTCCGTGGTCGCTGCTGGCCATGGCTTGGCTGCCCGATGGCGAAGCGCTTGCCGCGCACCGCGCGCTGCAGCCGATGATGGCGCTGTTTCCTTTTGCGACCTGCGTGCCGTTTGCCGGCAACACGCAGGGCGCCGAACGCAGCGGCCTGCTCTTTCGCGCCGCCGCGCATGACGCGCCCGACGACGCGCTGGTCGAGAAAGTCGAGGCCCTGCTCGGGCTGCAAACCGCCGACACCCTGCGCTACGCCGACCGCCGCCGCGGCCAGCGCCGCTCGGCCCGGCTGGTGCGCCGCGCCGACGGCGGCGCCGGGCTCGAAGCCTTCCTGCTAGGCGGCGACACCAGCGCCGAAGCCTGGATTGCCACGCTGCTGCGCGAGGAACTGCCGGCCCAGAGCTACGGCCGCCTGCTGCTGTCGCCGGGCTCGAAAGCGCCGGTGGCGGTGCAATCGCGCGGCAAGACGGTGTGCACCTGCTTCAACGTGGCGGACGTGGCCATTCAGACCGAACTGGGCCGCTGCACCGGCACCGCCGACGAGCGGCTGGCGAAGCTGCAGGGCGCGCTGAAGTGCGGCACCAACTGCGGCTCGTGCATTCCGGAGCTCAAGCGCATGGTGCGGGCCGCGCCGGCCGAGGCGGAGGCGGTTGCGCCATGACCCCGTGTCTCGCTCCCTCCCACTCCGGGTGAGGGAGCAAAACCAATGCATAAGCCAACTCACATTCCGGCATAAGCATTGCAGGACAATCCGCCTACCCATGGGAATCAGCCAATACATCAAGGAAATCGGCCGCGGCGCGCGAGGCGCCAAGCCGCTCACGCGCGAACAGGCCACCGACCTGTTCGGCCAGGTGCTGGACGGCACCGTCACCGACCTGGAAATCGGCGGCTTCTGCCTGGCCATGCGCATCAAGGGCGAGACACCCGAGGAGATGGCAGGCTTTCTCGATGCCACCCATGCGCGGCTGAACCTGATTCCGGACGGCGACCGGGCGCTGGTCGTGCTGCCCAGCTACAACGGCGCGCGCAAGCTGCCTGTGCTCACGCCGCTGCTGGCACTGCTGCTGGCGCGCGAAGGCCTGCCGGTGCTGGTGCACGGCAGCCCCAGCGAAAGCTCGCGCGTGCTGGCGTCCAACGTGCTCTCGGCGCTTGGCGTCGCTGCGCTGGAGGCCGTCCGCCCCATCGCCAACGGCGAAGCGGCCTTTGCTCCCACCGAACTGCTGAACCCCGCGCTCAAGCGCCTGCTCGACGTGCGCCGCGTGGTCGGCCTGCGCAACCCGGGCCACAGCGTGGTCAAGCTGATGCAGCCCACCGCCGGCGCCTGCGTGGTGGTGGCCAGCTACACGCACCCCGAATACGCCCGCACCATGGGCGAGACCTTCGAGCTCACGGGCATGACCGCCCTGCTCTCGCGCGGCCTCGAAGGCGAAGTGGTGTCCGACCCGCGCCGCACCGCGCAGATCGACGGCTTCGTGCGCGGCGTGCGCACCGAACTGCAGGCGCAGCAGGCGGGCACCGCCGCCGACGTGCCGGGCCTGCCGAAGGAAATCGACGTCGCCACCACCGCCGACTACACGCGCCGCGTGCTGGCCGGCGAGCTTCCCGTGCCCGAAGCCATCGCGGCGCAGGTCAGGCACATCACGCAACTGGCATCCCACGCATGAACAACGACAACCCCACCTCCCTCATCGCCGGCCGCTGCACGCTGGTGGGCGCCGGCCCGGGCGACCCCGAGCTGCTGACCGTCAAGGCCGTGAAGGCGATCCAGGCCGCGACGGTGCTGCTGGTCGACGACCTGGTGAACGACGAGATCGTGCAGGCCTACGCCCGGCCCGACGCGCGCATCGTGCACGTGGGCAAGCGCGGCGGCTGCAAGAGCACGCCGCAGGCCTTCATCGAGCGGCTGATGATCACCGCCGTGCGCGAAGGCGAGACGGTGGTGCGCCTGAAGGGCGGCGACCCCTTCATCTTCGGACGCGGCGGCGAAGAGGTGGAGCACCTGCGCGAAGCCGGCATCGAATGCGCCGTGGTCAACGGCATCACCGCCGGCCTCGCGGCCGTGACCGCGCTGGGCGTGCCGCTCACGCACCGCGACCATGCACAGGGCGTGGTGTTCGTCACCGGCCATGCCAAGACCGGCGCGGGCGCGGCCGAAGACCCGACCGACTGGCGCGCACTGGCCGCGACGGCGTACAACGCGCGGCTCACGCTCGTCATCTACATGGGCGTGGCGGGTGCGAGCCACATCGAGCGCGAACTGCTGCAGGGCCTGCCGGGCGACACGCCGGTGGCCGTCATCCAGCATGCGAGCCTGCCGCACCAGCGGCACATCGCGACCACGCTCGACAAGCTGCAGCGCGGCATCGCCGAAGCGGGGCTCGCCAGCCCGGCGGTGATCGTGGTGGGCGACGTGCTGCGCGGGCTCGCCGCAGCCGCCTTGCCGGTGCGCGCGGACAAGTTCGGTACCTGATCGGCACCTGACCGGGGCGAGGACGGTTCGCGCGGCGCGGGCGCCGCGCACCACAACGTGGCATGGATCGTGCTGTGCCACCGGCAATGAATGCAGCCGTCACGCCCGAACCCGCCGCCGTCGAAATCGTCGCGCTCACCAAGCGCTACGCCCCCGGCACGCCGGCCGCCGTAGACCAGATCGACCTGCGCATCGCCAGCGGCAGCTACTGCTGCCTGCTCGGCCCGTCGGGCTGCGGCAAGAGCACCACGCTGCGCATGATCGCGGGCCACGAGTCGGTCACCAGCGGCGACATCCTGCTGGACAACCGCAACATCACCGACCTGCCCGCCGCGGCGCGCGGCACGGCGATGATGTTCCAGAGCTTCGCCCTCTTCCCGCACCTCTCGGCCACCGACAACGTGGCCTTCAGCCTCAAGATGAAAGGCGTCGGCAAGGCCGAGCGCCACAAGCGCGCCAACGACCTGCTCGAACGCGTCGCGATGGGCCACCTGGCCGACCGCAAGCCCGGCGAGCTTTCCGGCGGCCAGCAGCAGCGCGTGGCGCTGGCGCGCGCGCTCATCACCGAGCCGCGCGTGCTGCTGCTCGACGAGCCGCTGTCGGCGCTCGACCCCTTCCTGCGCATACAGATGCGCGCCGAATTGCGGCGCTGGCAGAAGGAACTGGGCCTGACCTTCGTGCACGTCACGCACTCGCAGGAAGAAGCGATGGCGCTGGCCGACACCATGGTGGTCATGAACCACGGGGTGATCGAGCAGGTCGGCTCGCCGCACGCAGTCTACAACCACCCGGCGAGCGAGTTCGTGGCGCGCTTCATGGGCGGCCACAACGTGTTCGACACGCCGGCCGGCCCGATCGCGGTGCGCAACGACCGCATGCGCATCGCCGCGGTTTCCGGCGAAGCGAGCGCGGCACCCGATGCACTGCGGGCCGCCGTCACCGACGTGGAATACCAGGGCACCTACGTGCTGCTCGGCCTGTCGCTCGGCAGCGCCGCGCCGGGTCGCCAGAACGTTTCGGTGCTGCTGGGCGAAGCCGCTTTCCTCGCCCGGCCCTATGCGCAGGGCGAGGCTGTGCACCTGTCATGGGCCGCGGCCGACGCGCGCGTGCTCGGCCCCGGCGCCAAGCCGCCGGGCGAGCGGGCATCGGCGCCCGCCGGCAGTGCATCGCGCGACGACACGGCCGCGCTTGCCATGACCCTCTGAGCCGACCCTTTTTTCTTCCCTTTCCTTTCCACTGTTTCTTCCACGGAGACTTCACCATGACCGACCCCATCGACTCGTCCGCCGGCTTCAAGCGTCGCACCCTGCTGCAGGGCACGGCCGGCATCCTGGCCACGGGCATCGCGCCCTTCGTGCATGCGCAGGAAAAGGTCGTGCTGCGCTACCTCGGCACGGCGGTGAACCAGGACAAGGCCATTGCCGAGAAATTCAAGGCCGACACGGGCATCGAGATCCAGTACGTGGCCGTGACCACCGACGACGTCACCAAGCGCGCCGTCACCGCGCCCAACAGCTTCGACCTGATCGACACCGAGTTCTTCTCGCTCAAGAAGATCGTGCCGACCGGCAACCTCAAGGGCATCGACACCAAGCGCGTCAAGAACGCCGACAAGATCACCTCGCTGTTCACCAAGGGCGAAGTCGCCGGCAAGAAGGTCGGCGACCAGGGCACGGCCCCCGTGAAGGTGATCTACCTGGAAGGCGAGAAGAGCAAGGCCTTCGCCAAGTCGGCCACGCAGTACATGTCGCTGATTCCCACCACCTACAACGCCGACACGCTGGGCATCCGCCCCGACCTGATCAAGCGTCCCATCGGTTCGTGGGCCGAGCTGCTGAACCCCGAGTTCAAGGGCAAGACCGCGATCCTGAACATCCCGTCGATCGGCATCATGGACGCGGCGATGGTGGTGGAAGCCAAGGGCATCCACAAATACGCCGACAAGGGCAACATGACCAAGGCCGAGATCGACCTGACGATCAAGACCCTGATCGAGGCCAAGAAGGCCGGCCAGTTCCGCGCGCTGTGGAAGGACTTCAACGAGTCGGTGAACCTCATGGCCTCGGGCGAGGTGGTGATCCAGTCGATGTGGTCGCCTGCCGTGACGGCCGTGCGCAGCAAGGGCATCGACTGCACCTTCCAGCCGCTCAAGGAAGGCTATCGCGCCTGGGCCTCCGGCTTCGGCCTGCCGGCCACGCTCTCGGGCAAGAAGCTCGACGGCGCGTACGAATTCATCAACTGGTTCCTCGACGGCTGGGCCGGCGCGTACCTCAACCGCCAGGGCTACTACAGCGCCGTGCTCGACACCGCCAAGACCAAGATGGAAGCCTACGAATGGGCCTACTGGATGGAAGGCAAGCCCGCCGCGCAGGACATCAAGAGCCCGCAGGGCGACGTGATCGCCAAGGCCGGCTCGGTGCGCGACGGCGGCAGCTACGAGCAGCGCATGGGCGGCATCGCCTGCTGGAACGCGGTGATGGACGAGAACGAGTACATGGTCCGCAAGTGGAACGAGTTCGTCGCGGCCTGACCTCCGGCCTGAGCCTGTGAGCGCTCCCTCGACCAGCGCGTCCGCCGCCACCGCGCCCATCCACGCCGTCAAGGCGTGGTGGCAGGCGGCGCCGTTCGCGCTGGTGTTCCTGCTGTTCTTCCTGATTCCGCTGGCGCTGGTCGCGATGGTCAGCCTGTGGAACTTCAATGAATACGAGCTGATCCCCGCGGTCACGCTGCGCAACTACCTGAGCCTGTTCGAGGGCTGCTCGCGCCTCACCGACAACGGCGACCTGTGCGTCACGCTCAACACCTACCTGAGCACGTTCAAGTTCTGCGTGCTGGTATGGGGCATCACGCTGCTGATCGGCTTTTCGGTGGCGTACTTCCTGGCGTTCCACGTGCGCTCGTCGACCATGCAGACGGTGCTGTTCGTGCTGTGCACGGTGCCGTTCTGGACATCGAACGTGATCCGCATGATCTCCTGGGTGCCGCTGCTGGGGCGCAACGGGCTGGTCAACCAGGCGCTCATGGGCCTGGGCCTGGTGAACCAGCCGCTCGAGTGGTTGCTGTTCTCCGATTTCTCGGTGGTGCTGGCCTTCGTGCACCTGTACACGATGTTCATGATCGTGCCGATCTTCAACAGCATGATGCGCATCGACCGCTCGCTGCTCGAAGCAGCCAGCGACGCGGGCGCCTCGGGCTGGCAGACGCTGTGGAACGTGGTGGTGCCGCTGTCGCGCACCGGCATCCTGATCGGCTCGATCTTCGTCATCACCATCGTCATGGGCGACTTCGTCACCATCGGCGTGATGGGCGGCCAGCAGATCGCGTCCATCGGCAAGATCATCCAGGTGCAGACCTCGTACCTGCAGTTTCCGCTGGCGGCTGCCAACGCAATGATCCTGCTGGCGGTGGTGCTGATGATCATCTGGGGGCTCACCCGGCTGGTCGACATTCGAAAGGAGCTCTGAGGTGGGCTCTTGCTTTTCAGGGCTCGCTCACGCCGACGGGGTACCTTGCTCCGCGAATGTCCTCCGGCACAAGCAGAGCGCTTGCCGTGCGCAGGGCGCCGGGTGCTCCCCGCAGCGAAATAAAGGAGGAGCCCGAAGGGCGGGGGACATTCGCGGAGGGGAGTACCCGGTGGCCTGTGCACACACCCGAATGGAGCGCAACAACAAATGACTCACCGCATAGGCGAACAACGCTCCCCAGGCTTCTGGCCACTGGCAACCGTATTCGGACTTTTCGTCCTCTTCCTCTACGGCCCGATGATCACGATCTTCGTGCTCAGCTTCCAGGGCCCCGAGGGCGGCCTGACCTTTCCATTGCGCGGTGTCTCGCTGCACTGGTTCTACAAACTGGCCGAAGGGCTGGGCACGGTGGACATCGGCGCGGCCTTCAGGCGCTCGCTCGCGCTGGGCGCGGTGGTCATGGCCTTCACCGTCGTGCTGTCGGTACTGGCCGGCCTGGCATTCCGCAAGAAGCTCGCGGGCAGCAACGCCCTCTTCTTCGTCACCGTCGCCAGCCTCATCATGCCGTCGATCATCATCTCGCTCGGCATCGGCCTGCAGTTCCGGCTCCTCGACACCGGCATCAAGAGCCTGCTGACAGCCATGGACGCCACCACCCTGCTCGAAGGCTACGGCACCGCGCTCGGCCTGTTCAGCTCCGCCCTGGGCGCGCACCTGACATGGACGCTGCCCTTCGGCCTGCTCATCATGTTCGCCGTGTTCAACCGCTTCAACCCGGCCTACGAAGAAGCCGCCCGCGACCTCGGCGCCACCCCGTGGCAGAGCTTCCGCTTCGTGGTGCTCCCGCTGATCGGCCCCTCGATCGTGGGCATCGGCATGTTCGGCTTCACGCTGTCGTGGGACGAAATCGCCCGCACCTCGCAGGCCATCGGCGACGTCAACACCCTGCCGCTCGAACTGCAGGGCCTGACCTCGACCGTCACCACGCCGTCGATCTACGCACTGGGCACGGTGACCACCGTCGTGTCGCTGCTGGTCATGGCCGTGGCGCTGGGCTCGGCCGCCATGCTGCGCCGGCGCTCCACCCGCAAACGCTAGCCGAGGGCTGCCCACCGGGCAGCCAGCAGCGTCTCGATGTCGTGCACACGCCGGCCCGTGGCATGGCCGACGGCCTCGCGGTAAGGTGGCATGTTGGTGCACTCCATCACGATGTCTTCCACCTCCGGATGAAGCGCCACCAGCCGACGCGCGGCATCGACCACGTTGCGCTCGGCTTCCGCCAGATCGAGATGCTCCTCGTTGTTCAGGATGCGCCGGTGGAACTCGCAGCCCGGCTGCACGCCCTGCACCGGCGTGCCCCGCGGCACACCGGCCGCGTCCAGGATGGCCCGGCTCATCGAATCCGCATCGAAGGTCAGGATGCCGGGGCGCGCGAACTCGCGGCATTGCAGCAGGCTCGACGTGACGACGGGAACCCGCACCGCGCCGGCCAGCACCTGCTGGTACGCCGCCAGAAAGCCGCAGCTGGTGGTGAGCATGGCCGCGCCCTCCCCGGCCAGCCGCAACGCGCCGTCGACGAAGGGCTGCAGCAGCGAGCGGTCGGCCTCCTTCACGATGCGCTCGGGCGAAGCACCCTCGATCACGAGCCGGCGCACCGCAATGCCGTGCCGCTCGAAAGTCGCCGGATTGCCCACGTCGCCCGGCGGCCGCGGGAAGCGCGTGTCGAGCATCAGCACGCCGAGGAACGGCATGGCATCGCTTGTCACAGCACGCCCTCTGCGCTATGCCGCCGCACCCTTGAAGCGGCCCAGGAAAGCCTGCGTCGCCGCCTGCCTCGGGTTGTCGATCACCACCTGCGGCGGTCCGCTTTCCGCGACCACGCCGTCGCGCATGAAGATCACCTGGTCGGCCACCTCGCGCGCGAAGCCGATCTCGTGCGTCACCAGGATCATGGTCATGCCTTCCCTGGCCAGGCCCTTGATGACGCCGAGCACCTCGCCGACGAGTTCAGGGTCCAGCGCGGAGGTGGCTTCGTCGAACAGCATGACGGCAGGCTTCATGGCCAGCGCACGCGCAATGGCCACGCGCTGCTTCTGGCCGCCGGAGAGCTTGTCGGGAAAGTAGTCGGCGCGGTCCAGCAGGCCCACCTTGGCGAGCAGCGCGCGCGCCTCGGCCTCGGCCTGCGGCTTGGGCGTCTTCAGCACCGTCACCGGCCCTTCCATCACGTTGCGCAGCACCGTCATGTGAGGGAAGAGGTTGAAATGCTGGAACACCATGCCCGTCGACGCCCGGAAGCGCGCCAGCGCGCGCTCGTTGGGCAGCGTGGTGTGCACGCCGTTGAACTCGATGCTCTGCTCGCCCACCGTGATGCGCCCGGCGTTGGGCACCGACAGCAGGTTGATGCAGCGCAGCAGCGTCGACTTGCCCGAGCCCGAGGGTCCGATGATGGCGACCACCTGGCCGCGCTCCACCTGCAGCGAAATGTCCTTCAGGACCACGTTCTGCCCGAAGGCTTTCTTGAGCTGGCTGATCTCTATCAGGGGTGCGGGCATCTCAGGTTTCTTCCTTGGCGCCCGCGCCGAATTCCATGCGCTTGGCCCAGATGGTGACGGGCAGAAGCACCGCGAAGTAGGCGACCGCGATGAAGGTGTAGAGCTCCAGCGGCCGGTAGGTTTCATGCGCGATCACCTGGCCCTGGTAGAGCAGGTCGGGCACGGCCAGCACCGACAGCAGCGAGGTGTTCTTCAGCTGCATGATCGACTGGCTCATGAGCGGCGGCACCATGCGCTTGAACGCCTGCGGCAGCACGACGCGGCGCATGAGCTGCATGCGCGTCATGCCGAGCGCGCGCGCCGCCTCGACCTGCCCGCTGTCGATGGAAATGATGCCGCCGCGCACGATCTCGGAATAGAACGCACCGCCGTAGAGCGAAAGGCACAGCGTGGCGGCCGCAACGGCCGAGATCTCCAGCCCGGTGAGCACCGGCAGCGCGTAGTAGAACCACACCAGCTGCACCAGCACCGGCGTGCAGCGGAACACCTCGATGTAGGCGCGGATCGGCGCCGACACCCACGGGTTGCGCGACAACCGCCCCAGCCCGGTGACCAGGCCGATCAGGAGCCCCAGCACCACGCACACGACGGTGAACACCAGCGTGTAGGCCAGGCCGATGAGCAGCAGCCGCCGGTAGCTCCAGAGCACGCTGAAGTCCCAGTCGTAGGCCGTGCCGGAGGCACCGCCGGAGAAATGGCGCACGGCGGCCCAGACGCCCGCCAGCACGCAGGCGAGCAGCACGGCCGTGCCGAGCCGGGAGCGGCCCCTGGGCTCGCTCGTCGGATCCTCGAGGTCCATGGCGACCCCTTCAGAACTTGATTTCAGGCGGGAAGGCGCTGGCCGGCACGCCCGCGAGCTTTTCCATGTTCTTCAGGATGACGCTGCGCACCGCGCCCTTGCTGCGCTCCTGCGCCAGCCAGGCGTTCACCGCCTTCTGCAGGCCGGGGTCGGAGTCCTTGCGCAGGCCGATGCTCACGGGCGCGGTGTACACCGGCTGCGGGATGTACATCGTGCCCAGGCCCGGGCGCTTGGCCAGCAGCGGCTCGGCCAGCAGGATCACGAGCACCTGGCAATCGGCGCGGCCGGCCTGCAGCGACATGGTGGCGGCGCCGGAATTCTCCAGGCGGGTGACGTCGGCCTTGGGCAGCACGCGCTGGGCCAGCTGGTCATGGCTGGAGCCGATGTCCACCACGATCTTGGTCTCCGGCGTGTTCAGCTGTTCCCAGCTCTTCTGCGGCACGCCCTTCTTGCAGACCACCGTGTAGGTGTTCTCGAACAGCGTGTCGGCAAAGTTGACCATGGCCGCGCGCTGCGGCGACGGGGCCAGGCCGAACATGGCGTCGATCTTGTTGGACTGCAGGTCGAGCACCGCGTTGCCCCAGGTGGTCTCGACGTATTCGACCTTGGCGCCCAGGCTCTTGGCCAGGCTCTCGCCGAAGTCGGGGCCGAAGCCCTCCCACTTGCCGGTGCCGGGGTCCTTGGCAAAGTACGGAATGGCGCCGGCGATGGCCCCCACGCGCAGCACATGGGTGCGCTGCACCCGCGCGAGCGAGCTTTCCTGGTCCTGGGAAAAAGCCGGCCCGATGGTGCAGGCGGCAACGGCAGCCACGAGGGCCCGAATGAATTTCTGTTTGATGGTCACGAGCACTCCAAGCAATTGGCTTGCCAATATACAAAGGTAAGCGATTGGTTCCAAGGTTTAGTTGCGCTCGAGCCGCCTCGTCGAAAAACACCGCGCGACCTAAAATCCGCCGCACAACAAGCACAACGCAACCCTGAGGGGGTCCCATGCTCGACATCGACAAACTCAACGAATTCACCAACAACCATGGCGAACTGCGCCGCGGCCAGGGGCTGGTCACGGGCACGATCGCCCTGAGCCTGGCCATCCTGTGCTTCCTGGGCGTGCTCGCGTTCCACTTTCCGCAGTACCTCACCACGCCGGAGCTGCGCAAGAGCTACAACGTCGACGTGATGCGCATCATCCTGCTGACGGCGCTGGTCATCTCGGGCGGGCTGTCGCTGGTGAACATCATCTTCAACCGCTCGCGCTGGCTGTCGTCGGCCGCGTTCCTGCTGGTGGTTGCGTCGGCGCTGCTGGGCGGGCACAAGGTGCCGGTGCACGACTTCGCGGACCACACGCCGTACATCGGGCTCGACTGGTTCATCCTCGACCTGCTGGGCTCGTCGCTGATCTTCATCTTCATCGAGAAGCTGTTCGCGCTGCGCAAGGACCAGCCCGTGTTCCGCGAGGAGTGGCAGACCGACTTCCATCACTTCGTGGTGAACCACATGATCGTGGGCTTCGTGCTGCTGGCCACCAACCTGCTGGTGCACAAGCTCTTCGGCTGGGCCGCCAACGACGGCATCCGCGGCTGGGTCGGCAACCTGCCGTTCTGGGCCGGGCTGCTGCTGATCATCCTGGTGGCCGACCTGGTGCAGTACTGGACGCATCGCGCCTACCACGAGGTGCCCGTGCTGTGGCGCCTGCACGCGGTGCACCACAGCGTGAAGAGCATGGACTGGATGGCCGGCTCGCGCCAGCACATCCTGGAGCTGCTGATCACCCGCACGCTGGTGCTGGCGCCCATCTACGTGCTGGGCTTCAGCAAGGAAGTGATCGACGCCTACATCGTGGTGGTCGGCTTCCAGGCGGTGTTCAACCACTGCAACGTGAGCGTGCGGCTCGGCCCGCTGCGCTATTTGATCGTGACGCCCAATTTCCACCACTGGCACCACAGCCAGGACATCGAGGCGCTCGACAAGAACTATGCGGCGCACTACGCCTTCCTCGACTACATCTTCGGCACGGCCGTGAAGAGCACCAAGCTCTGGCCCGAAAAATACGGCGTGCTGGGCGACTACGTGCCCAACGGCTTCTTCAAGCAGTTGAAGTTCCCGTTCGTCTGGAAGGGCTGATGCGCGCTGCCTTCAAGACCCGCGCGGCCCTGGCGGCCGCGAGCGCCGCACTGCTCATGCTGACGGCCTGCGCCACCCGCCTCGACCTGCCCTCCAAGGACGCCGGGCTGCGCCTGCGCGTGCAAAGCTCAGTCATCGCGCCGGGCAATGGCGGCGAGCTCATCGCGGCCGATGCGCTGGAGCCGGGCGACATCCTGCTGACCTCCATCGCCACGGTCAATTCGTTCGGCATCCGGCTGGGCACCTTCTCGCCGGTGAGCCACGCGGTGCTGTACCTCGGCGACGGCCAGATCGCCGAAGCCGTGGGCACCGGCGTGCGCGCACGGCCGCTGGCCGAAGTGGTCGACGAGGAACAGATGGTCGTGGCCTTTCGTGTGCCGGGCGTCGATGCCGCCGGCGCCGCACGCCTGCGCGAATGGGCGATGTCGCAGGTCGGCACGCGCTACAACACCGTGGGCGTGCTGCTGAACGCGCCCTTCGTGCTCAACCGCCGCCTTTGCGAACTGCCGCTCATGCCCGAGGCCGTCAGCAGCTACTGCATGAGCGGCATGGCGATGGTGCAGCTGGGCGCGAGCCGCAACGACCAGTTCTTCTGCTCGCAGTTCGTGCTGGAGGCCTACAGGCAGGCCGGCCTGCCGATCACCCGCGCCGACCCGCGCTGGGTGAGCCCGGCCGACCTGCTGCACATGCGCGAAGGCGACGTTCCCTCGATCGCCGCCACGCAGCCGCTGCGCTACGTGGGCCACCTGAAATACAACCCGCCGCCGCTGCTCGCGGCGGATGGGCCTTGAGCGCGGCGGACGTGTCCCACCGGTTCGACGTCGTCGTGATCGGTGCCGGCGCTGCCGGGCTGTTCTGCGCCGGCGTGGCGGGCCAGCGCGGGATCAAGGTGCTGGTGGTGGACCACAGCGAGAAGGTGGGCGAGAAGATCCGCATCTCGGGCGGCGGGCGCGCCAACTTCACCAATCGCGACCTCGACGTGCGGGCGCCGCAGCGCCACTTCATCGGCGACAACCCGAATTTCTGCCGCTCTGCTCTGTCGCGTTACGCGCCGCAGCAGTTCATCGACCTGGTGCAGAAGCACGGCATCGCCTTCCACGAGAAACACAAGGGGCAGCTGTTCTGCGACGGTTCCTCGCAGCAGATCGTCGACATGCTGCTGGCCGAATGCGCGGCGGGTGGCGTCGAACGGTGGCAGCCGTGCAAGATCGGGAACATCGCCTTGACGGGCTCAGGCAGCTATCGAATCGAGAGCAGCCGGGGTCCGGTCGAGACACCGAAGATCGTGGTTGCTACCGGCGGCCTGTCGATCCCGCAGATCGGCGCCACCGATTTCGGCTACCGCATCGCCGAGCAGTTCGGCCTGCGCGTGGTCACGCCGCGGCCGGCGCTGGTGCCGCTGACCTTCGGCGGCGAAGCCTGGGAGCCCTACGCGGGGCTGGCCGGGCTGGCGCTGCCGGTGCGCATCGAAACGGGGGCCAAGAAGGAAAAAATGGCCTTTCTCGAAGACCTGCTGTTCACCCACCGCGGGCTTTCAGGCCCGGCGGTGCTGCAGATCTCGAGCTACTGGAAGCCCGGCGCCCCGCTGACGCTGGATTTCGCCCCCGGCGTGGACGTGGCCCAGGCGCTGGGCGAAGCCAAGCTGCGCTCGAAAAAGCGCATCGCCAACGAACTGGCCGCCCTGGTGCCTTCGCGCCTGGCCGACGCCTGGGTCGGCCAGGACCCGGCACTGCAGCGCCCCGTGAACGAGGCCGCCGACAAGGCGCTGGCCGCGCTGTCGGAGCGCATCGCCCGCTGGCAGATCACCCCCAGCGGCACCGAAGGTTACAAAAAAGCCGAGGTCACGGCCGGCGGCGTCGACACACGCGACCTGTCGTCCCAGACCATGGAATCGAAGCAGCCCGGGCTGTTTTTCATCGGCGAAGTGGTCGATGTCACAGGCTGGCTGGGCGGATACAACTTCCAATGGGCGTGGGCGAGCGCACATGCATGCGCGACGGCCCTCTGACCCTATTCGCCAGGGCACCGTGGAACCGGCTTCGCCGGGCCACAGGTGCCGCCCCCGGCGAGGGGGAAGGCGAAGCGACACGAAGTGCGCGCAGCCTGGGGGAGTGCTATAATCGCGGGCTAACTCTGGCCTCCCCTCAACGGCCGCAAACAGTTTTCAGTTGAGGAACCCCGGCTTGGGGCCTCGATCTCTCCAGGCCAAATTCATTTCAACGATTCATCAATGACCACCATCCGCGTTAAAGAAAACGAGCCCTTCGACGTCGCACTGCGCCGTTTCAAGCGCACCATCGAAAAGCTCGGCCTGCTGACCGACCTGCGTGCCCGCGAGTTCTACGAAAAGCCGACCGCCGAGCGCAAGCGCAAGAAGGCCGCCGCGGTCAAGCGCCACTACAAGCGCGTGCGCAGCATGCAGCTGCCCAAGAAGCTGTACTAAGCAACGCCCCGGCGGCCGGCTCCAGACGAAAGTCAGCACCGCCGCCCAGTTGCCTCAGCCGCGCCAGGGAAACCTGCCGCGGCTTTTGTTTTTTCCGAAAGGTTGCCGAATGACACTCAAAGAACAGATCACCGAAGACATGAAGACGGCGATGCGCGCCAAGGACTCCGAGCGCCTGGCCACCATCCGCCTGCTGCTGGCCGCCATGAAGCAGAAGGAAGTCGACGAGCGCGTGGAGCTCGACGACGCCATGGTCGTCGCCATCGTCGACAAGATGGTCAAGCAGCGCAAGGACTCGATCGCCGCCTTCACCACCGGCGGCCGCGCCGACCTCGCCGACAAGGAAGCCGCCGAGATCAAGGTGCTGGAGGTCTACCTGCCCCAGCGCATGAGCGCCGATGAAACGGTGGCCGCGGTGAAGGCCATCGTGGCCGAGCTGGGCGCCAGCGGCCCCGGCGACATGGGCAAGGTGATGGGCGTGGTCAAGACCCGCCTCGCCGGCAAGGCCGACATGGGCCAGGTCAGCGCAGCGGTCAAGGCCGCTCTGACGGGCGCCTGATGCCGATGAACACCGGCAGCCGCTCCGTCGCCATTCCCAAGGCCTGCGCCTGCCTGGTCGACGCACGGGGCCGGCTGCTGGTGTTCCGCCATCCCGAGGATGGCAACATGCAGCTCCCCAAGGGCACCATCGAGCCCGGCGAAGCGCCCGAGGTGGCGGTGCGCCGCGAACTGCTCGAGGAATCGGGCATCGACCACCGCGGCCCTCTGCAGTCGCTGGGCACGCTGGACCGCGAATGCGAGGCCGGCGTCGAAGGCAACACCCATCGCCACCCGCAGCTGTGGCACCTGTTCCTGATGCGTGCCGAAAGCCCGCTGCCCGAGAGCTTCACGCACACGGCAACGGGCAGCCCCGAAGAGGAAGGCCTGGTGTTCCTGTTCAGCTGGCTCGAAGCCGGCGACGCGCTGGACGACTTCGCCCTGCCCTACCGCCAGACCATCGAGCGCGTCCGCGCCGCGCTGCTGCTCGCAGCCTGACAACGGCTCACAGCCCGGCGCGCGCGGCCATATAGAGCCCGAGCAGCGCCAGCCCGATCAGGAAGCAGCGCTTGAACACGGCCACCGGCAGCCGCCGCCGCAGCCAGGTCCCCAGCACCATGCCGCCGATGGCCGGCACCAGCATCGCGAACGAGCCGCCCAGCGCCGACACCGGATAGCCCCCGTTTCCGATCAGCCCGACGGCCAGCACCACCGTCGAGGTAGTGAACGAGATCCCCATCGCCTGGATCAGCGAATCGCGCTGGAACCCCAGCGCCTGCAGGTACGGCACCGCCGGCACCGCGAACACCCCGGTCACCGCCGTCACCAGCCCCGTGACGATGCCCACCACCGGCCCCAGCCAGCGCGCCCGCGCGTCGCTCACATGGAGCTGACGCCCGGTCAGCCCCCAGACCGCGTAGACCACCAGCGCCACCCCGAGCGCGAACGAAGCCCAGGCCCCCGGCGGCACGCCCAGCCAAAACGCCCCGCCCAAGGTGCCGATCACCACTCCCAGCTGCATGCCGCCGATGCGCCTCAGCACCGGCATGAAGGTCTCGCGCGGCCCGGTCTGCCAGATGTTGGTGACGAGCGACGGCACGATCAGCAGCGCCGCCGCCTGCACGGGCGACATCCACAGCGCCAGCAGCCCCATCGACACCGTCGGCAGCCCGAGGCCGACCACGCCCTTGAGCACCCCGGCCAGCAGGTACACCGCGGTGGCGGCGGCCCAGAAGCTCATGGCGTCGTTCGTCGGCATCGTCATGGCGGCCGAGTCTGCCGGGGAAGCCTGCGCCCGGAAATGCGGCATTCGCGCAGCCGGCCTCAGGCTGGGCCTGAGGCTCCTGGTGCACACTCCGGCGGATCATGCGATTCGATCTCACCGACCTGCGGCTGTTCCTCAACGTGGTCGAGGCCGGCAGCCTCACTGGCGGCGCCGGCCGCTCGCACATGACACTGGCCTCCGCCAGCCAGCGGGTGCGCGGCATGGAAGACGCTCTGGGCACCCCGCTGCTCACGCGCCATGCACAGGGCGTGCGCGCCACCGAGGCCGGCCGCACGCTGCTGCATCATGCGCGCGTCGTGCTGCAGCAGATGGAGCGGCTGCGCGGCGAACTCGGCGAATACGGCCAGGGCCTCAAGGGCCACGTGCGCTTCATGTGCGGCACTTCGGCGCTGACCGAGCACCTGCCCGAAGTGCTGAGCCGCTTTCTCGCGCAGCATCCGCGCATCTCGGTCGACCTGGAAGAACGCGCCAGCCCCGACACGGTGGAAGCGCTGCGCGCCGGCCTGTGCGACATCGGCATCGTCTCGGACGCCATCGACAGCGAAGGCCTCGAATGCCACACCTTCCGCCGTGACGACCTCGTGCTCGTCATGCCGCGCGGCCACGCGCTGGCCGGTCGCAGGCGGCTGAAGCTGGCCGAGGTGGTCGACAACGAATTCGTGGGCCTGCCCGCCGACAGCGCGCTGCAGCAGCTGATCACCCAGCATGTGCGCGCGCTCGGCAAGCACCTCGCCTACCGGGTTCGCGTGCGCAACTTCGAGGCGGTGTGCCGCATGGTCGAATACGGCATCGGCGTGGGCATCGTGCCGCAGACGGCCGCCGAGCGCTGTGCCCGCTCGATGAAGATCGCGCGCGCCTCGCTTGCGGACAAATGGGCCGAGCGCACGCTGATGGCCTGCGTGCGCTCGTCGGAAGAGCTGCCGCTCAATGCCAGGCGCATGCTCGAGCACCTGATCGCGCCGGCTTAAGAACCAGCCAGGCCGCGTCGGGCCGCGGAAGAAGCCCGACCCGGTTGACCCAGGACCTCAGGCGCCGGCCACCTTCATGCGGTTCACCAGCACAGAACCGGTGGTCTTGGCGCCGAAGGTGTAGGCATCGGCACCGATGGCCTCGATGCCCATGAGCATGTCTTTCAGGTTGCCGGCGATGGTGATCTCCTGCACCGGGAAGGCGATCTTGCCCTTCTCGACCCAGAAGCCGCTGGCGCCGCGCGAGTAGTCGCCGGTCACGTAGTTCACGCCCTGGCCCATCAGCTCGATCACGAACAGGCCGGTGCCCAGCTTGGCGAGCATGGCGTCGAGGTCGTCGGTGTGCTTGGTGAGGCGCGAGCTCAGCGTCAGGTTGTGCGAACCGCCGGCGTTGCCGGTGGTCTTCATGCCCAGCTTGCGGGCCGAATAGGTCGAGAGAAAGTAGCCTTCGAGGCGGCCGGCATCGACCACCTTGCGCGCCCGGGTGGTCACGCCTTCGTCGTCGAAGGGCGAGCTGCCCTTGCCGCGCATCACGTGCGGGTCTTCGGCCACGTCGATGTGCTTGGGCAGCACGGGCTTGCCCAGCGAATCGAGCAGGAAGCTGCTCTTGCGGTACAGCGCCCCGCCGCTCACGGCCTGCACCAGCCCGCCCAGCAGGCCCACGGCCAGGGGCGACTCGAACAGCACCGGGCATTCGGTGGTCTTGATCTTGCGCGACTTCAGGCGGCTCAGCGCCCGTTCGGCGGCGTAGCGGCCCACGGCCTGCGGGCTGGCCAGTTCGTCGGCAGAGCGCATGGAGCTGTACCAGGCGTCGCGCTGCATGTCGTCGCCCTTGCCGGCGATGGGCGCCACCGAAATCGAGTGCCGCGAGCTGGCGTAGCCGCCGCGGAAGCCGTGCGTGTGGGCGCTGAAGAAGTGGCTCTGCTGGGCCGAGACGCCCGCGCCTTCGCTGTTGGTGATGCGCTTGTCGGTCGACAGGGCGGCCGCTTCGCATTCCAGCGCCAGCCTGGCGGCCTGCTCGCTCGTCACGTCCCAGGGATGGAACAGGTCGAGCTCGGGGTGTTCCTTGGCGATGTCATCCTCGTCGGGCAGGCCGCTCACCGGGTCTTCGGCGGTGAAGCGGGCGATGTCGTAGGCCGCCTGGACGGTCTGCTCGATGGCGGCTTCGGAGAAATCGGAGGTGCTGGCGTTGCCGCGGCGGTGGCCCACGTAGACCGTGATGCCCAGCGACTTGTCGCGGTTGCGCTCGACGTTCTCGAGCTCGCCCTTGCGCACGGAGACGCTCAGGCCGCAGCCCTCGGACGCCTCGGCGCCGGCATCGGTCGCCCCGAGCTTCTTGGCGTGCGCCAAGGCCGAGTCGACCAGGTTTTCGAAGAAGGAACGGCTGTAGGCGAAGCCGGAATCGGCGCGCGAGGAGGATGTCGTCATGTGGTGGCTATGATACTTGCGCCCCCCAATCCCCGTTTACCCCCTGCTTCCCACCGCGCATTGCATGCGTTGCAACGCCTCGCGGTGCGGCCCAGAATCCATCCCATGTCCCGCAAACCCAAAAAAGGCTATTTCGTCCGTGGCCAGTTCGTCGCCGAAGGCAGCGAGCTCGACCTGGAGCTCAAGCGCGAGCTCAAGGGCACCGACGACGCCAGCCGCACCGACCTCAAGCGCGAGAGCGACGAACTCCAGAAACTGGGCGGCGAACTGCTCACGCTGCGCGCCGGCCTGTTCGACGCGCTCCCGCTCGACGAGAAGCTGGTCGACGCCATCGCCGAGGCCAAGCGCATCACCAATTTCGAGGGCAAGCGCCGCCAGATGCAGTTCATCGGCAAGCTCATGCGCAAGCTCGAGCCCGAGGTGCTGGAAGCCGTCAGGCAGGCCCTGTCGGAGCAGGCCAGCGTGCCGGCCGCCGAAACCGCCGCCCTGCACGAGGCCGAGCGCTGGCGCGACCGGCTGATTGCCGACGACGACGCCCTCGGCGGCTGGATCGAAACCCACCCCGCCACCGACTCCCAGCAACTGCGCGCCCTGGTGCGCCAGGCCCGCAAGGACATGAAGACCGGCCCGGCCGGTGAAGCGCCCCGCCAGGGCAAGGCCTACCGCGAGATCTTCCAGCTGGTGCGCGCACAGCTGGCGGTGCACGGCGGCGACGACCACGCAGCCGCCGCGGCGGAACAAGACCGGGAAGAGGACGCATGAGCGCGGAAGCCGCCTTCGAGCTGGTCCGCATCGGCGTCGTCTCGGTCAGCGACCGCGCCTCCAGCGGCGCCTACGAAGACAAGGGACTGCCCGCGCTGAAGGAATGGCTGGGCAAGGCGCTGAAGAACCCCATCGAATTCGAGCCCCGGCTGATTCCCGACGAGGCCGCGCGCATCAGCGCTGCGCTGGTCGAGCTGGTCGATGCCGGCTGCTCGCTGGTGCTGACCACCGGCGGCACCGGCCCCGCCCTGCGCGACGTGACGCCCGAGGCCACGCTGGCCGTCGCCCACAAGGAAATGCCCGGCTTCGGCGAGCAGATGCGCCAGATCAGCCTGCGCTTCGTGCCGACCGCGATCCTGTCGCGGCAGGTGGCGGTGATCCGCGACAAGAGCCTGATCATCAACCTGCCGGGCCAGCCCAAGTCGATCGCGGAAACGCTCGAGGGACTGAAGGACGCGAACGGCGCGCAGCTGGTGCCCGGCATCTTCGCGGCGGTGCCCTACTGCATCGACCTGATCGGCGGGCCGTACCTGGAAACCGACGATTCGGTCTGCAAGGCCTTCAGGCCGAAGTCGGCCATCCGCACACGCGCCTGAGCGGCGCGGACCAACGGCCGCTACTGCGGCGGAAGGCTCCTGGCCTCCACGTCCTTCAGGCACGCACTGACCGCCGCGTGCGATGCCTGCTCGTGGCAGCGCGCGGCCGCGGCACGCGCGGCCTTCTGCTGCACACGGCGCTCTTCGGCGCTGTCGATCTGGTAGCTCATGAGCCATTTCATGGACAGCGCCAGCACGATGCCCAGCCCGAGCGACATGCCCACCACTGTGGAGCGCCAGGTCCGCGCACTGGGCACGGCGGGCTCGGCCACGGGGCCGACGTCGAACGCCATGGGCGGATGTGAAGGTGAGCCGCCATGGACCCGGCGGCGCTGTGAAGCGCGCGGCTCGGCGGTGGCTGTGGTGCGTGCGGAAGACTTGTCGTAGCTGACCATCGAGCCGATTGTCCGCGAATCGGCAGCCCCCGCCGCAACGCGCCGGGGGCTTTTCAGGCTCAGTTCAGATCGAACCTGTCGAGGTTCATCACCTTCGTCCACGCGGCCACGAAGTCGTTCACGAACTTCTCCTGTGCGTCCGAGCTCGCGTAGATCTCGGCAACGGCACGCAGCTGCGCATTCGAGCCGAAGACCAGGTCGGCGCGCGTGCCGGTCCACTTCAGCTCGCCCGACTTGCGGTCACGGCCTTCGTACTTCTCGTTGCCGGCCGGAACAGCCTTCCACTCCGTGCCCATGTCGAGCAGGTTCACGAAGAAGTCGTTGGTCAGCGTGCCCGGCTTCCTGGTGAAGACGCCGTCCTGGCTCTGGCCGACATTGGCGCCGATCACGCGCAGGCCGCCGATGAGCACGGTCAGCTCCGGTGCGGTCAGCGTCAGCAGTTGCGCCCGGTCGACGAGCAGCACTTCCGCCGGCACGCTGAACCGCGCCTTCGTGTAGTTGCGGAAACCGTCGGCCACCGGCTCCAGCGGCTCGAAGGACTGCACCTCGGTCTGCTCCTGCGACGCGTCGGCACGCCCCGGCGAGAACGGCACTTTCAGTTCGCGTCCGGCATTGCGCGCGGCCTGCTCCACGCCCGCGCCGCCGGCCAGCACGATCAGGTCGGCCAGCGAGATCTTCTTGCCGCCCTGCTGCGATGCGTTGAACTCATCGCGGATGCCTTCGAGCACCTGCAGCACCTTGGCCAGTTGCGCCGGCTCGTTCACTGCCCAGTCCTTCTGGGGCGCCAGGCGAATGCGCGCGCCGTTCGCGCCGCCCCGCTTGTCGGAGCCGCGGAAGGTCGACGCCGACGCCCATGCCGTCGAGACGAGCTGCGCCGGCGTGAGGCCCGAGGCCAGCACCTTCTTCGCGAGCGCCTCCACGTCCTGCGCATCGACCAGCGCGTGGTCAACGGCGGGAATCGGGTCTTGCCAGATCAGCTCTTCGGCCGGTACCTCAGGGCCGAGGTAGCGTGCGCGCGGGCCCATGTCGCGGTGCGTGAGCTTGAACCATGCGCGGGCGAATGCATCGGCGAACTGGTCGGGGTTCGCAAGGAAGCGGCGCGAGATCTTCTCGTACGCCGGGTCGATGCGCAGCGACAGGTCGGTGGTGAGCATGGTCGGCGCGTGGCGCTTCGACGGGTCGTGCGCGTCCGGGATGGTTCCCGCGCCGGCGCCGCCCTTGGCCACCCACTGGTGCGCGCCCGCCGGGCTCTTGGTGAGTTCCCATTCGAAGCCGAACAGGTTCTCGAAGAAGTTGTTGCTCCACTTCGTGGGCGTGGTGGTCCAGGTGACTTCCAGGCCGCTGGTGATGGTGTCGCCGCCCTTGCCGGTGCCGAAGCTGCTCTTCCAGCCCAGGCCCTGGGCCTCGATGTCCGCTGCCTCGGGCTCATGGCCGACGTTGGTTGCCGGACCCGCGCCGTGCGTCTTGCCGAAGGTGTGGCCGCCGGCGATGAGCGCCACGGTTTCTTCGTCGTCCATGGCCATGCGCGCGAAGGTGTCGCGGATGTCGCGTGCCGCGGCGAGCGGATCGGGGTTGCCGTCCGGACCTTCGGGGTTCACGTAGATCAGGCCCATCTGCACGGCGGCCAGCGGGTTCTCGAGGTCGCGTGTGTGCGGCACCTTGCTGTCGTCGTCCTTCACGAGCACAGCGCCGGGTTTCTCGACGCCCGGCGAACCTTGCGAGTAACGGATGTCCCCGCCGAGCCAGGTGGTCTCGCGGCCCCAGTACACGTCCTGGTCGGGTTCCCACACATCGGCACGGCCGCCCGCGAAGCCGAAGGTCTTGAAGCCCATCGTTTCCAGCGCGACGTTGCCCGTGAGGATCAACAGGTCGGCCCATGAAATCTTGTTGCCGTACTTCTGCTTGATCGGCCAGAGCAGGCGCCGTGCCTTGTCGAGGCTCACGTTGTCGGGCCAGCTGTTCAGCGGCGCGAAGCGCTGCTGGCCGCGACCGGCGCCGCCGCGTCCGTCACCGATGCGGTAGGTGCCCGCGCTGTGCCATGCCATGCGAATGAACAGCGGGCCATAGTGGCCGAAGTCCGCCGGCCACCAGTCCTGCGAGTCCGTCATCAGCGCGGCGAGGTCTTTCTTCACCGCTGCAAGATCGAGGCTGTTGAACGCCGCGGCGTAGTCGAAGTCCTTGTCCATCGGATCGGATTTCGACGAGTGCTGGTGAAGCAGATCGATACGCAGCTGCCTGGGCCACCAGTCTCGGTTGGTGGTGCCGGCACCTGCTGCCTGGCTGAAGGGACACTTGGCTTCGGTCTTGTCACTGCTCATGGGAACTCCTGGTTTTGTGCTGCGAGGGGATGGGGCAAATTCTCTGACAGAAGCAGCCGTGGGGCGAATAGAAGCACTCAATTCCAGCGATAGCGCAAGCTGGCCGTTGCGGTCGTTCGCCATGCGGTCTCTGCCGTGCGGACGCGAGCTTTATAGCCCCATCGCCCGCCCCGCCGCAATCGATCGCCCCCCCAGCAGCCGAGTGGCATCACGCAGGGCGCTGCGGCGTGCGAATGCTCATGTGCCATGGGGTCCTTGCGGTACTGGGTCGAGCGGCGCGCCGTGGTTCTGCTCGCGTGCGTCTTCTTCCTGCCGCACCTCGTCTTCGTCGCGCCTGTGCGCGATGCGGTAGAGCAGCGGAAGCACCAGCAGCGTCAGCGCGGTCGACGAAAGGATACCGCCGATCACCACGGTGGCCAGCGGCCGCTGCACCTCGGCGCCCGTGCCGGTGGCGATGGCCATGGGCACGAAGCCCAGCGACGCGACCAGCGCGGTCATCAGCACCGGCCGCAGCCGCGTGAGCGCGCCTTCGCGAATGGCCGCGTCCAGCGGCAGTCCGCCCTCGCGCAGGTTGCGGATGAAGGAGATCATCACCAGCCCGTTGAGCACCGCCACGCCCGACAGCGCTATGAAGCCCACCGCCGCAGAGATCGACAGCGGTATGCCGCGCATCCACAGCGCGACGATGCCGCCCGTGAGCGCGAACGGAATGCCGGTGAACACCAGCAGCCCGTCCTTGAGGTTGCCGAACATCGCGAACAGCAGCGTGAACACCAGCAGCAGCGACACCGGCACCACGATCTGCAGCCGCTGCGTGGCGGACGCGAGGTTCTCGTACTGGCCGCCCCACACGGTCCAGTAGCCGGAGGGAATGCTCACCTTGCGCATGGCCTCTTCGGCCTCGGCCACGAATGAGCCCAGGTCGCGGCCGCGCACGTTCGCGCTCACCACGATGCGGCGCTTGCCGTCTTCGCGGCTCACCTGGTTGGGGCCCGGCGCAATGTCGAGCGTGGCCACTTCGCCCAGCGGGATGAAGCTGGTGCGTGCTCCTTCCGCGCCGGCGCCCTTGGGCAGCGCCACTGGCAGGCGCTTGATGGCCTCGAGGTCGGTGCGCAGGTTCTCGGGCAGGCGCACGATGATGTCGAAGCGGCGGTCGCCGTCGAACAGCGTGCCCGCCTCGCGCCCGCCCACCGCGACCGAGATCGCGTCCTGCACGTCGCCCACGTTCAGGCCGTAGCGCGCGGTCTTGTTGCGGTCGATGTTCACCGTGAGCATCGGCAGGCCGGTGGTCTGCTCGACCTTCACCTCGGCCGCGCCGGGGATCTTGCCCAGCGCCTGCGACACCTCGGCCGCGGTCTTGTTGAGCACGTCCATGTCGTCGCCGAAAATCTTCACCGCCACGTCGCTGCGCACGCCGGAGATCAGCTCGTTGAAGCGCAGCTGGATCGGCTGCGAGAACTCGTAGTTGTTGCCCGGCAGCTTCTCGACTTCTTCCTGCACCGCCGCCAGCAGCTCGGCGCGCGAGCGGCGTGGCGCGGGCCACTCGCTCTCGGGCTTGAGCATGATGTAGCCGTCGGAAATGTTCGGCGGCATCGGGTCCGAAGCAATCTCGGCCGTGCCGGTGCGCGCGAAGATGCGCTCGATCTCGGGAAACTTCTGCTTCAGCGTGCGTTCGAGCTGCTTCTGCATCTCGACCGACTGCGTGAGGCTGGTGCCCGGAATGCGCAGCGCCTGGATGGCGAAGTCGCCCTCGCTCAGGCTGGGCACGAACTCGGTGCCCAGGCGCGTGGCCAGCAGGCCCGACAGCACCACCGCCACCACCGCGGTGGTGATCACCAGCGGCTTGGCGGCCATGACGCGCGCCAGCAGCGGCTCGTAGCCGCGCTTGGCCCACACCATCAGGCGGTTTTCCTTCTCGCTCACCTTGTTGCCGATGAACAGCGCCACAGCCGCGGGGATGAAGGTGATCGACAGGATCATCGCGCCCAGCAGCGCGATCACCACGGTGAAGGCCATCGGGTGGAACAGCTTGCCCTCCACGCCCGTGAGCGCAAAGATCGGCAGGTACACGATCATGATGATGAGCTGGCCGAACAGCAGCGGCCGGCGCGCCTCCTGCGAGGCCGCGAACACTTCATGGAAGCGCTCGCTGCGCGTCAGCGGCCGGCCCTTGTGGGCTTGCGCATGGGCCAGCCTTCGCACGCAGTTCTCCACGATCACCACCGCGCCGTCGATGATGATGCCGAAGTCCAGCGCGCCCAGGCTCATGAGGTTGGCGCTGACCTTCTGGTTCACCATGCCGGTGAAGGTGAAGAGCATCGACAGCGGAATCACCAGCGCGGTGATGATCGCCGCACGGATGTTGCCGAGGAACAGGAACAGGATCGCAATGACCAGCACCGCGCCCTCGAACAGGTTCTTCTTCACCGTGGCGATGGCCTTGTCGACCAGCACCGTGCGGTCGTACACCGTCACCGCCTTCACGCCGGCGGGCAGCGTGCGGTTGATCTCCTGCATCTTCCTATCGACGGCCTGCGACACGGTGCGGCTGTTCTCGCCGATCAGCATGAACACCGTGCCCAGCACCACTTCGCGGCCGTTGTCGGTGGCGGCACCGGTGCGCAGTTCCTTGCCGATGCCGACGTCGGCCACGTCCTGCACGCGCAGCGGAATGCCGCCGGCGTTGCCCAGGATGACGTTGCCGATGTCCTCCACCGACTTCACCTGCCCCGGCGCGCGGATGAGGTATTGCTCGCCACGCTTCTCGATGTAGCCCGCGCCCACGTTGGCGTTGTTGCGCTCCAGCGCGGTGACCACGTCGGTCATGGTGAGGCCGTGGGCCAGCAGCTTGGCCGGGTCGGGCGCGATCTGGAATTCCTTGGCGTAGCCACCGATGGAGTTGATCTCGGTCACGCCCGCCACGTTGCGAAGCTGCGGCTTGATGATCCAGTCCTGTATCTCGCGCAGGTCGGTGGGCGAATAGGGCTTGCCGTCTGCCTTCTTCGCGCCCTCTTCCGCTTCCACGGTCCAGAGATAGATTTCGCCGAGGCCGGTCGAGATGGGCCCGATCACCGGCGATATGCCGCTGGGCATGCTTTCGCGCGCCGACTGTATGCGCTCGTTGACGAGCTGCCGCGCGAAGTAGATGTCGGTGCCGTCCTTGAAGATCACGGTGACCTGCGAGAGGCCGTAGCGCGACAGCGAGCGCGTCTGCTGCAGCCCCGGCAGGCCGGCCATGACGGTCTCGATCGGGTAGGTCACGCGCTGCTCGGTCTCCAGCGGGGAGTAGCCGGGCGCGGCGGTGTTGATCTGCACCTGCACGTTGGTGATGTCTGGCACCGCGTCGATGGGCAGCTTCTGGTAGCTGAAGATGCCCAGCGCCGCCATGCCCAGCACGGCAAGCAGGATCAGCCAGCGCTGCTCGATGGAGAAGCGGATGATGCGTTCGAACATGCGGGCTTCCTCAGTGGGTGTGCGTGGCGGAGCTCTTGCCCTGCTGCGACTTCACGACGAAGCTGCCGCTGGCGGCATAGGCCGCGCCGGGCTTGAGGCCGCTGGTGACCTCGATGCGCTGGCCGTCGCTGCGCCCGGTCTGCACATGCTGCGGCACGAAGCCACCGGGCACGCGCAGGAACACGGTGGGCTTGTCTTCCACGGTCTGCACCGCCTCGGCCGAAACCGTCACGGGCGCATCCACTTCGGAGGCCACGAGCTCGACGTTCACGAACAGCCCCGGGCGCCACACGCGCTGCGGGTTGGTCAGCGTGACGCGCGCGGTGGCGGTGCGCGTCTGCGCGCCGATGAGCGAACCCACGTAAGACACCTTGCCCGTGGCCGTCTGGCCCAGGGCGCTGGAGCGGATGCTCACCGGCTCGCCGATGCGCACCAGGTTCAGGTTGTTGGCCGCCACGCTGATCTCGGCCCACACCGTCGACAGGTCGGAGATGGTGAACACATTCACCGCTTCCCCCACCGATTCGCCGAGCGAGATGTGCTTCTCGACCACCATGCCGTCGAAGGGCGCACGCAGCTCGTAGCGGCCCAGCGCCGACGAAGATGGCGTGGCGCCCAGCGCCAGCAGCTTCTGGTTCGCGTTGGCCACGGCGATCTGCGCCTCCTGCATCAGCTGCTGCGCCTGCAGGTAGTCCTGCTCGGGCGAGATCTTTTCTTCCCAGAGCTTCTTCTCGCGCTCGTAGGTGGTGCGCGCCAGCGCGAGCCGGCGCTGCGCCGACTGCAGCTCGCTGCGCTGCTCCGACAGCGCCGGGCTCGAAATCACGGCCAGCACCTGGCCGCGCTTGACCTCCTGGCCCAGGTTGGCCGACACGCTGTCGACCACGCCCGCCACGCGCGGCACCACGTGGGCCGTGCGGTCTTCGTTGAACTTGATCTCGCCGGGCAGTTGCAGCGACGACTTGATGCGCGCGGGGCCCGCGCTTTCGATGGTCATGTTGGCGGCCTTGATCTGCGCGTCGGTGAAGGCGATCTTTTCTTCCTCTTCCTCGTGGCCGGCGGGCTCTGTTTTAGCCTCCTGCTTGCCTTCCTCGTGGTGCTCGGTGTCGGCGTGGCCTTTGGCTTCACTGTGGCTGTGGTCGTGGTCCTTGGCTTCCCGCTTGCCGCGAGCCTTGCCTTCTTCGTGGTGCTCGCCGTCGCCGTGGCCGGCCTCTTCCGAGTGGCCTGCGGCCTCCGGCTTCACGGGCGCGGAGCGAAGGATCAGCGCGCCGGCGCCAAGGCCCACCACGAAGACGACGACGATCGCCATCCACTGCTTCTTGCCGACGCGTTCTTTGAACGAGCCGCGGTTTTCTGTGTTCATGATCTGTTGCCTTGCTTGTCAGCGCGCCACGGGCGCCGCGGGTGTCACGGGAGAGATGTCGTCGCCTTCGTTGCCGAGCAGCCGGTCGAGTTCGCCGGCCGCGCGGTGTGCGTCGGCCAGCGCGAGCAGGTACTGCGCGCGCACCTGGAACAGCGTGCGTTGGGCATCCAGCGCCTCCAGGAAGCTGAACTTGCCCAGCTCGAAGCCCTTGGTCGCGGCCTTGTACGCCGTCTCGGCACCGGGCAGCGCGTCGTGCTGCAGCGTCTGCGCGGTGGCGCGCGCGGAGCGCAGCCGTTCGGTGGCTTGCGCCACCTCGGTGCCCAGTTGCAGCTCGGCGGCAGCGAGGTCGTCGCGCGCCTTTTCCTCGCGGCTCAGGGCCTCGGCAACGTTGCCGCGGTTGGTGTCGAAGATGGGCAGCGGCACCGACAGGCCCACCACCACCTGGTTGCGCCGGCTGCCGCCGGCCTCGCCGTCGGAAGCCGGCACGCGCTTGGCACCGAGCGACACGGTCACGTCGGGAATGCGCTTGGCCTGCTCCAGGTCGGACAGTGCCTTGCGCCGCTCGACCTCGAGCCGCGCCTGCACCACCACGGGCGCCGCGGCAATGCGCACGCCCAGGTCTTGCGACGCCGCCATCGCGGGCAACTGGTCGACCGCGCCCTCCACCTGCGTGAAGCGCGGATCGGGGTTGCCCCACAGCGCGGCCAGTTGCTGGCGGGCCGAGCGCAGCGTGCCTTCGGCCTGCAGCAGCTCCACGCGCATACCGGCCTCGGCCACGCGCGCCCTGGTTTCTTCCAGCGGCGACACCTTGCCGGCGGCCACGCGGTTGGTGGCCGCGCGGGTCGCGGTCTGCGCGAGGCCCACGGAATCCTGCGCGAGCCGCAGGCGCTCCTGCGCGGTCAGCACGTCGAAGAAGGCGGTGACGGTCGCGGCGCGGATCTCGGCGCGGCGCCCCGCCAGCGCGGACGCGGCCTGGTCGCGCGCACGCTCGGCGGCGGTCACGCGGGCCGCGCGCTTGCCGCCGAGCTCGATCGGCTGGCTCAGTTGCAAGGTGGTGGTGCGGTTGTCGCGGCGCAGGTCTTCGAGCTGTGCGTCCAGCGTGGGGTTGGGCCAGGCGCCGGCCTGCACGATGGCGGCCTCGGTGGCGTCCTGCTCGCGCGACGCGGCGGCAAGGCCGGGGTTGGCGCGCAGTGCCATCGCAACCGCGCTGCGCAGGGTCAGCGGGCCCGCGGGCTCCAGTGTCCTGGTGGCCGCGCGCGAAGACGCCTGCGGCGAAGCCGAAGAGGAACCGGCCGAGGCCGGAACGGACGGCGTGACTTGTTGTGAATATGCCGGGGGCACCGCCATGGCCAATACGGCCAGCGGCACGAAGAGCGTGCGCATCGAATTCTCCTGGGTTGCGAAACAACGGACGGACGAATTCGGCGAGAGCTCAGCTGATGGTGTGGATCAGAAGTCGGGTGTGTTCTCTCGCCGAATCAGAGGGCGAGAGACCAGTCGGGACGGACCGGAACGTCGGAGATGTGCGAGTCGAAGCGCTCGGCGGCCATGACGCGCAGCGGCTGTGCAATGCGCCGCGCGGACAGCACGGGCTCCGGCGTGCCTTCGACGTGCTGCGCGTGGCCCGAATGGCAGACCGCGCAGTCGCCGATGACGGCATTGGGCTGGGTGCTGGAGTTCTTCTGCGCGCCCTCGCCGCTGTGGCTGCGGTCGGTGCCGCGGCTTTCGTGCTCGTGGTGCCCCCAGTGCTGGGGCTGCATGTCGCGCTCGTGCTGGCAATAGGCTGACGCCGCCGCCCAGCCGAGCTGGAACGGAAGCAGGAACAGCATGAGGATCAGGAACCAGCGGCGCATGGAGCAAAAAGTATATCGGGGGCCTGTGGCAGTGCTTCGGCAATGCCCTTGCGGCTTGCAGGCGCCGCGGAATGTATGACACAAGGTCGAGCGCTTGTCCGTCAATAGGATTACCAAAACGTAACCATGGCGGCGAAAGTGCTTCGTTACCATTCGGAAATGCGCATTCTTGTCATCGAAGACGAGCCCAAACTGGGCGATTACCTGAAAAAGGGGCTCGAAGAGAACGGATACGTGGTCGACATAGCCCGCGACGGCATCGAGGGAAAATACCTCGCCACCGAGGGTGACTACGCACTGGTTCTGCTCGATGTGATGCTGCCCGGCATCGACGGCTTCGCCGTCCTGCAGGCCATACGGCGCACCCGCAACGTGCCCGTGCTGGTACTCACCGCGCGCGACAAGGTCGAAGACCGCGTGCAGGGCCTGCAGCAGGGGGCGGACGACTATCTCGTCAAGCCGTTCTCGTTTTCGGAGCTGCTGGCGCGGGTTCAGGCGCTGCTGCGAAGGGGCAAGCCGCAGGAATCGACAACGCTGAGGCTGGCCGACCTGGAGCTCGATCTCGTCAGCCGCAAGTGCTTTCGCAACCGCGCGCGGCTCGACCTCACGGCCAAGGAATTCACGCTGCTGGTGGTGCTGCTGCGCCGGCGCGGCCAGATCCTGTCGCGCACCACGCTCGCCGAGCAGGTGTGGGACATGAACTTCGACAGCGACACCAACGTGGTGGAAGTGGCCATCCGCCGCCTGCGCAGCAAGCTCGACGACCCGTTCGACGTGAAGCTGCTGCATACGGTGCGCGGCATGGGCTACGTGCTGGAAGACCGCTCCTGGGCATGAGCCAGCCCCCAGGCCGGCCGCACTCCATCCAGAGCCGGCTGTCGCTCTGGATCGCCGCGCAGACCCTGTTCGGGCTCAGCGTGATCTGCCTTGCCATCTACCTCGTCACCGCCTGGAACTTCGGGCAGAAGCAGGAAGAGGAACTCGACCACAAGGCCGTGCTGGTGCAGCACCTGCTGAAAGAGGCCGAGAAAGGCGGCGACCTGCCCTTCCTGCGGCACAAGCTCGACGACTTCTTCTCGATGCAGGACGACGTGACGCTGTCGATCTCGCACGCGGGCCAGACGCTGTTCCAGTCGACGCCCGCCGTCGGAGGCCGCTGGATGCTGCGCGACATCGAGGTGCCATGGACGCAGGGCGCCACCAGCACGCAGCTGTCGGTGCAGATCGGCGTGAACACCGCGCAGGAAGTGCGGCTGCTGCGGCGCCTCGCCTGGACGCTGCTGGGCGCGGTGGTGCTGGGTACGGCGCTGGTCTCGTTCACCGGCATGTGGCTGGTGCGGCGCGGGCTGCGTCCGCTCAAGCGGCTGGCCGAGAGCACCGCGGCGATGGCGCCGGACAAGGCCAACCGGCCGATCGACGCCATGGACTTCGCGGAGGAACTGCGCCCCTGGATCACCCAATTCAATGCCCTGCTGCTGCGGGTGCAGCGCGCCTACGTGCAGCTGGAGTCGTTCAACGCCGACGTGGCGCACGAGCTGCGCACACCCCTGGCCAACCTCATCGGCTCCACCGAACTCGCGCTGACCCGCCAGCGCAGCAACGAAGAGCTGCAGGCCGTGCTCGCGTCCAACCTGGAAGAGGTCGGCAGGCTCTCGGGCATCGTCACCGACATGCTGTTCCTGTCGCAGGCCGAGCGCGGCACGCCGATGCGCACGCGCGCGTCGACCAGCCTGGCCGTGCAGGCAGCCGACGTGATCGACTTCTACGACGCCATGCTGGAAGAAGCCGGCCTGCGCGCCGAGGTGGCCGGCGACGCCATGGCCGACGTGGATGCCGCGCTGATACGGCGCGCGCTGTTCAACCTGCTGGGCAACGCCATCCGCTTCGCCACGCCGGCCTCGGTCATCCGCATCGAGATTGCTGGCGATGGAGATGAATTCACCATCGCGGTGGTCAACCGCGGCGAGCCCATCGACCCCGCCGCGCTGCCGCGCCTGTTCGAGCGCTTCTACCGCGCAGCCCAGGCGCGCGACGGCTCGACACGGCACCACGGCCTGGGGCTGTCGATCGTCGAGGCCATCGCGCGCATGCACGGCGGGCGGGTGTTCGCGGCCAGCCAGGGCGGCGAGACGCGCATCGGGTTCACGCTGCAGCGATGAGCCATCAAGGCTTGGCGTGCGCCGCGTCGGCCACGGCAGGCGCCCGGCGGCCGATGAACAGGTTGATCAGCGGCCCGGTCATGGCGGTGGTCGCGAGCGCCATCACCAGCAGCATGGTGAACAGTTCGGGGCCGATGAGGCCGGCGTCCAGGCCGATCTTCATGACGATGAGCTCCATCAGCCCGCGCGCGTTCATCAGCGAGCCCGTGGCCAGGCTTTCACGCCAGCCGTAGCCCGCCATGCGGGCGCCGACCGCGCCGCCGGCGATCTTGCCGAAGGCGGCCGTGGCCAGGATCAGCATCATGGCGCCGAAGCCCGCACCCGCGAACGCGTTGGACGTGGTGCCGAGCCCGGCCAGCGCAAAGAACAGCGGCATCAGCACGACGATGGAGATCGGCTCGATGCGCTCGCTCAGCGATTTCAGCAGCCGGTCGTCGCGCGGCAGGCAGGCGCCGAAGAGGAAAGCACCGAACACCGCGTGCAGGTGCAGCCACTCGGTGGCCAGGGCCGTGGCCAGCAGGCCGAGCATCAGCGAGGCCATCACCGTGGTCGAGGGCTCGCCCTCGGGTGCCCTGGTGCGCAACAGCCACGCGAAAGCCGGCTTGAGCCCAAAGAACAGCACGCACAGCACCACGGCCATGCCCAGCGTGGTCTTGAGCAGCCCCTGGTAGCCCTCGCCCGCCCCCACCATCGCCACCACGAAAGCCAGCAGGATCCACGCGAACACGTCGACCACGGCGGCGGCGCCGAGCGACAGCTGGCCGAAGGGCGTGCGCGTCATGCCGCGGTCCTTGAGGATGCGCGCCATCACCGGGAATGCGGTGATCGACAGCGCCGCCGCCATGAACAGCGCGAACGGCCAGAAGCCGACACCCGCCGGCGCCAGCGTGGGATAGAGGGCCGGCGAGATCGCGATGCCCAGCGCCAGCGGCACGACCACGCTCAGCACGCCCACGTAGCCCGCCGAACGCAACTGCTCGCGCACGCTTTTGGAAGCTCGCAGCTCCAGCCCCACCACGAACATGAAAAGCACCAGCCCGAGGGTCGACAGCGACGACAGTCCCTGCAGCGACTCCCTGGAGAACAGCTGCGCATGCAGCGACGGAAACAGCGCCCCGAAGACGATCGGCCCCAGCATCAGGCCGGCGGCCATCTCGCCCACCACGCCGGGCTGCCCGACGTGCCGGAGAACCCAGCCGCAGACGCGCGCGGTGGTCAGGATGACGATGAGTTGCAGCAGCAGGGAGGTTGCGGACATGGCGTAGCGATAACTTGGAAGCCGACGGAATTGCGGCCCATGTTAGTGCCCCCCGATGACCGGCTCAACCCGGCCTCCGCCCTACCCTTACTTGGCTACGCGCATCAGGCGCAGCCCGTTCGCCACCACCAGCAGGCTCGCCCCCATGTCCGCGAACACCGCCATCCACATCGTTGCGCTGCCGAACACCGCGAGCACGAAGAACACCGCCTTGATGCCCAGGGCCAACGTGATGTTCTGCCAAAGCACCGAATGCGCGCGGCGCGACAGGCGGATGGTCTCGGGAATGCGGCGCAGGTCGTCGTTCATGATGACCACGTCGGCCGCTTCCATGGCGGTGTCGGTGCCCGCGCCGCCCATGGCGAAGCCGATGTCGGCCTGTGCCAGCGCGGGTGCGTCATTGATGCCGTCGCCGGTCATGGCGGCCGCGCCGTAGCGCTGCTGCATGGCCTTGATGGCGTCGAGCTTTTCCTCGGGCAGCAGGTTGCCGCGCACGTCGTCGATGCCGGCGTGGGCGCCGATGGTCTTTGCCGTGGCGGTGTTGTCGCCGGTGAGCATCACGGGCGTCACGCCCAGCGCGCGCAGCTCGGCCACCGCCGCCTGCGACGATTCCTTGATGGTGTCGGCCACCGCGAACAGCGCCAGCACCGCCGTGTCCGACGCCAGCAGCGTGACGGTGCGGCCCGCTTCTTCATGCCGCTTGAGCTCGGCTTCGAGCGCCGGCGAGCACAGCCCGCGTTCCTCGATCAGGCGATGGTTGCCGAGCACGTAGGCCTGGCCCGCCAGCGTGGCCCCGACGCCGCGGCCGGGCAGCGCGGTGAAGTCGGCGACCTCTTGCCGCTGGCTCTTCAGGCGCCCTGCAATGGCTTTCGACACCGGGTGGTCGGAGCGGCCAGCGATGCTGGCGGCCACCGCGAAAGCGACGGCTTCATTGCCCGATGCATCCAACAGCACCGACTCGACCAGCTTCGGCTTGCCTTCGGTGATGGTGCCGGTCTTGTCGAGCGCAATCGCTTTGAGCTTGCGCGCCTCTTCGAGGTACGTGCCGCCCTTGATGAGAATGCCGCGCCGCGCGGCCGAGGCCAGCGCGCTCACCACGGTGACCGGCGTGGAGATGACCAGCGCGCACGGGCACGCAATGACCAGCAGCACCAGCGCCTTGTACACCGACTGCATCCACGTCCAGTCCATGAACAGCGGCGTGAGCACCGCCACGGCCAGCGCCAGCACGAAGACCGTGGGCGTGTAGACGGCCGCGAACCTGTCGACGAAGCGCTGCGTGGGTGCGCGCGAGCCCTGTGCCTCCTCGACGGCGTGGATGATGCGCGCGAGCGTGGTGTTCGACGCCACCGCCGTCACGCGGAACTCGAGCGCGGCGGTCTGGTTGATGGTGCCCGCGAACACCGGGTCGCCCACGGTCTTGTCGACGGGAATGCTCTCGCCGGTGACGGGTGCCTGGTCGATGGCGCTGGTGCCTTCGGTGACCACGCCGTCGAGCGGCACGCGCTCGCCGGGGCGGATGCGCGCCACGGCGCCCAGCGCCACGGTGTTGGCCATCACGGTCTGCCAGCTGCCGTCGGCCTGCTTGACCTCCGCCTGCTCGGGCGCGAGCGCCAGCAGGCTCTGGATGGCGTTGCGCGCGCGGTCCACGGCACGCGCCTCGATCAGCTCGGCTATGGCGTAGAGCGCCATCACCATTGCGGCTTCGGGCCACTGGCCGATGATGAAGGCGCCGGTCACGGCCACCGCCATCAGGGCGTTGATGTTCAGGCGCCCGCGCACCAGCGCGGCAAAGCCTTTCTTGTAGGTGTCCAGGCCCGCCAGGCCGATGGCGCCGAGCGCGAGCACGACTTCCAAGGCCTTGAAGCCCATGCCGTCCGGCGCCATGAACGAAATCGACTCGGCGGCGATGGCCAGCACCAGCGCCGCGACGAGGCGCACGAGGCCCATGTTCATGCCGGCGATCTGCGCGGGCGCCGCGGCGGCCTGCTCGCCGGGAGCGTTCAGCGGCTCCGGCTTGAAGCCGGCCTTGCGGATGGCGGCCAGTGCCTCGGGCAACGCGCCGTCTTCGGTGGTGATGGCCATGGTGCGCTCGCCGAGGCGAAAGCGCAGGGCCTTGACGCCCGCCACCGGTTCCAGCGCGCGGCGGATTTCCGACTCTTCCACCGCGCAGTCCATGGTGGGAATGCGGAACAGCAAGGCGCCCTTGGGCACATCGGCATTGTCTGTTGCGGCCGGAGCGAGCGGAACCGGGCCGCAGGGGCTGGCGCTGCCGCAGCACGAATGCTCGGCGTGCGAGTGGGCATGGGGCTTGGCGTGCTCGTGGTCGTGGCCGTGGTCGTCGCCCTGCAGATGGGGGTGCGAATGGGCGTGCGGCACAGGCCGGGTCAGAGCGTTTTCGTTCGTCATGGAATCGATTGGAAACCCTGAAGCAGGTGTAGAGTCAAACGTTCATTTCCATTCGTTCATTTGCCGCATCATGAAAATCGGTGAGCTGGCCAAGGTCGCGAACACACCCGTCGAAACCATCCGGTACTACGAGCGCGAACGGCTGCTGCCCGAGCCCGCGCGCACCGACGGCAACTACCGCATTTACGACGAAGACCACGCCCAGCGCCTGGGCTTCATCCGCCGCTGCCGCTCGCTGGACATGACGCTCGACGAGATCCGCAGCCTGCTCAGATTCCGCGACGCCCCGCAGGAAGACTGCGGCCAGGTCAACCAGCTGCTCGACGACCACATCGGCCACGTGGCCGCGCGCATCGCCGAGCTGAAGACGCTGGAAAAACAGTTGAAGGCGCTGCGCCAGCAATGCGGCGGGTCGGAGTCGGCGAGCAACTGCGGCATCCTGCAGGAGCTGGACACCGCCACGCTCGCGCCCGAGCCCTTCGGCCAGCACGCGGGGCACGTGCACGGCGCGCTGCACGCGCCGGCCAAGCGCGCGGCCTGACCGGTCTTTTCTACTTGCCGATGAGCTGCGTGAGCTTCTCGGCTTCGAAGCACTCGTCGCGGGCCGCATCGCCCGGCACGCAGTCCTTGGTGGTGCCGGAGCGGTCCGACAGCTTCTCGATGGCCTGCCACAGCAGCGCGATCTGGTGCTCCTGGCTCGACGCGTTCTCGACCAGGCCGCGCATGGCCTGGCTCAGCGGGTCGTCTTCCTGCGTGATGCCGTAGGCCGAGAACTTCTGCGGCGCGGCCACGTCGGCGCTTTCACCGGCCTTCGACGGGATGATGCGCGCCGGAATACCCACCGCCGTCGCGCCCGCGGGCACCGGCTTGATGACCACCGCGTTGCTGCCGATCTTGGCGCCGTCGCCCACCTCGAAGCCGCCCAGCACCTTGGCCCCTGCGCTCACCACCACGTTGCGGCCCAGCGTGGGGTGCCGCTTGGTGCCCTTGTAGAGCGAGGTGCCGCCCAGCGTCACGCCCTGGTAGATGGTGCAGCCGTCGCCGATCTCGGCGGTCTCGCCGACCACCACGCCCATTGCGTGGTCGAAGAACACACGTTCGCCGATCTTGGCGGCCGGGTGGATCTCGATGCCCGTCATCCAGCGCGCCCAGTGCGCGATGAAGCGCGCCGGCCACTTGAAGCCGTGGGTCCAACAGGCGTGCGCCCAACGGTGCAGCACCACGGCATGGAAGCCGGGGTAGACCGTGATCACTTCCCAGGCGCTGCGGGCGGCCGGGTCGCGTTCGAGGATGCACCGGATGTCGGCGCGCAGTCGAGAGAACATCGCTGCCTTTTGTCGTTATATCTATATGGGGCGGGCAGTCTATAGCCCGCCGCCATCGCTTACGGGCGATAAGGTTTTATTCGGGCAGCGAGCCACGTGGCGGCTTGGTCGCGTCGCTCATGGCCTTGGCGATGCCGCGCAGGATGTGGATTTCTTCCGGCGTGGGCTGGGCCCGGTTGAACAGTTGCTGCAGCCGCGGCATGAGCTTCTTGGGCGCCTCCGGGTCGAGAAAGCCGATGTCCACCAGCGAGCGCTCCCAGTGGTCGAGCATGCCGGCCACGGCCTGCGCGTCGGCGGCCTGCACCGGGTTGACGGCCTCGCGCACTTCGTAGCCGCCCAGCGCCAGCCGCCATTCGTAGGCGATCACCTGGATGGCCGCGCCCAGGTTGAGCGAGCCGAATTTGGGGTCGGTGGGAATGGTCAGCGCCACGTTGCAGCGGTAGACGTCTTCGTTCCGCATGCCGAAACGCTCGGAGCCGAACAGGAAGGCGACGTGCTGGTCACCCTGCTTCGCCAGCGGCTCCAGGTGCTCCCGGGGCGTGCGGGTGGGCGGGCCGAAGTCGCGCGGGATCATGGCCGTGGCGCAAAGGTGGGTCACGCCGTCGAGGGCTTCGTCCAGCGTCTCGACGATGCGGGCGTTGGTCAGCACGTCGAGCGCGCCGCTCGCGCGCTGGATGGTTTCCTCGCGCCGCAGCACGTTGGCCCAGCGGGGAGCCACCAGCACGAGGTCGGAGAAGCCCATGGTCTTCATGGCGCGGGCGGCGGCGCCCACATTGCCGGCGTGGCTGGTCTGGATCAGGATGAAACGGGTGCGCATGGCGGGTTCGGGAGACACGGAACGGCGGAGCCGGTAAAATGCCCCGATTCTCGCTGCCCGCATCGCCGGGCCGCCTCCGGGGTCCTCCCCACCGTTCTTCCCACAATCCAATGTCGTCCCCCAACCTGCATCCCATGCTCAACGTGGCCGTCAAGGCCGCACGCGCCGCCGGCGCGATCATCAACCGCGCTGCCCTCGACGTCGAGGCCGTGCGCATTTCGCAGAAGCAGGTCAACGACTTCGTCACCGAAGTCGATCACGCGAGCGAGCAAGCGATCATCGAAACGCTGCTCGGCGCCTACCCGGGGCACGGCATCCTGGCCGAAGAATCGGGCACCGAACACGGCGCCAAGGACTCCGACTACGTCTGGATCATCGATCCGCTCGACGGCACCACCAACTTCATCCACGGCTTCCCCGTGTACTGCGTGTCCATCGCGCTGTCCGTGCGCGGCAAAATCGAGCAGGCCGTGGTGTACGACCCGAGCCGCAACGACCTGTTCACGGCCACCAAGGGCCGCGGCGCCTACATGAACGAGCGCCGCATCCGCGTGTCCAAGCGCACCAAGCTCACCGAGTGCCTCATTTCCACGGGCTTCCCGTTCCGCACGGGCGACAACTTCAAGCAGTACCTGGCCATCATGGCGGACATGATGCCCCGCATGGCCGGCCTGCGCCGCCCCGGCGCGGCTGCCCTGGACCTGGCCTACGTGGCCGCGGGCTTCACCGACGGCTTCTTCGAGACCGGCCTGAACCCCTGGGACGTGGCCGCAGGTTCGCTGCTGGTCACCGAAGCCGGCGGCCTGATCGGCAACTTCACGGGCGAGCCCGAATTCCTCGAACAGCGCGAATGCCTGGCTGCCGCGCCGCGCATCTACGGCCAGCTGGTGCCGCTGCTCGCCAAGTACTCCAAGTTCGCCAACGTCGACGACAAGCTGCGCGCCAGCGACCGCATGCGCGCCGTGTCGGCCTCGACCAAGTCGAACCCCGACGACGCGTCGGCCGACCTGTACGCCCGCAGCACGGTGGTCGATTTCGCCGACGAAACCGCTGAAGGCGACAAGCCCGCCGTGGCCGCCCCCGCCGCGCCGCGCAAGCTCACGCGCGTGCGCCGCGACGCCGCTCCCGCCGCTGGAGCCCCCTCCGAGGGCGACGCTTCCGCCAAGTGACGATGCTGGGGCCCCGCGCCGCCCACCGGGTTCGCGCCGCTCTGCGCATTGCGCTGAGCCACTATGTCGCGAGCGGGCTCACCGTGGCGCTGGGGCTGCTGTTCATATCGGGCGGCATCCACCTGTGGCTGGGCACCCTGGCGGCCTCCACGGCCGCCACCGGCGTGATCGTCACCGCGCCGCCCGACCTGCCCGGCCCGCGCCGCGGCAAGTTCTTCCAGATGCTGCCGGCGCCGCTCATCGGCCTGCCGCTCTTCTTTGCGGTGCAGATGCTGCACACCGCGCCCATCCGCCTCGGGCTGCTGCTGGTGCCGGCCACCTTCATGGCCTTCCTGGCCATGGCCTGGGGCAAGCGGGGCATCCCGATCGCCATCGCGGTGATGTTCTCGATGATCTTCTCCATGGCCACGCAGACCCCGCGCGACATGGCCGATGCCATCGAGCGCACCTGGCATTTCGGGCTGGGCGCGGGCCTCTACGTGATCTGGGCCACGCTCGCCAACCTGCTGCTCAACGGGCGCTTTCGCACCCAGTCGATGGCCGACGTGCTGTATTCGCTGGCCGCGCTCATGCGCACCGAGGCCGGCCAGTTCCTGCCGCACGACGACACCCGCGACGTGCGCGACACCCCCGCGCCCGTGCTCGGCCAGCTGCTGCGCGAACAGGCCGCGCTGGCCGACCAGCTGCAGGCCACGCGAGACATCGTGCTCGAATCGCCCCGCACGCCGCGCCGCCAGCGGCTGGCCGCCATGCTGGTGATCGTGCTCGAAATGCGCGACCAGCTGCTCGCGAGCGAGCTCGACCTCGACACCCTGCGCGCCCACCCCGCGCATGCCGCGTCGCTCATCGAAATGCGCGAGGTGCTCGAAGAACTCGCCGACGAGACCATCGCGCTGGCCGATGCGCTGCTGATGCGCCGCCATCCCGCCGCCGTGGCGGACCGGCGCCCTCGGCTCGCGGCCATCCATGTGTCGGCCGACGACAGCGCCAGCACCCATGGGGGCGGCGGCCACATCGGCCCCACCGCCGCCATGCTGGCGCGCGGGCTGGCCAGCCGCATCGGCCACATCAACGACGAAGTGCTGCGCCTGTCGGCCATGGCCCGCGGCGACGTCGAGCCCAACCTTGCCGTGGTGCGCGCCAACTGGCAGATGTTCGTGAGCCCGACCGACTGGTCGTGGCGCCCCTTCTTCACGCTGTGGCGCTGGGACCAGCCGCCGCTGCGCCACGCCATCCGCGCGTCGCTGGCCATCGGTGCCGGCTACGCCATTGCGGTGTCGATGCCGTGGGGCTCGCACGACTACTGGATTCTGCTGACCATCGTGGTCGTGCTGCGCGGCAGCCTCTCGCAGACGCTGGAGCGGCGCAACGCGCGCGTGGCCGGCACGCTGCTGGGCTGCGTGCTCGCGGTGGGGCTGCTGTCGGCGCATCCGTCGGCGCTGGCGCTGCTGGCCATCGTGACCGTGGCGCAGGCCATCGCGCACAGCTTCGCGGTGCGGCGCTACCTCATCACCGCCGTGGCCGCCACCGTGCTGGGCCTGGTGCAGGCCCACATGCTGAACGTGGGCGTGGCGCCCATCTTCGCGCTGTTCGAGCGCATCGCCGACACGCTCATCGGCGCCGCGCTGGCCTGGGGCTTCTGCTACGTGCTGCCGTCATGGGAGCGCACGCAGATTCCCGCGCTGGTGGCGCGCGTGCTCACGGCGCAGGCCCGCCATGCGCGCCTGGCGCTCGGCCTGGGCCAGTTGCAGGCCATCGACAGCAGCCCCGAGCTCGAATGGCGGCTTGCGCGCCGCGAGGCCTACGACAGCCTCTCGGCGCTGGTGCAGGCCACGCAGCGTTCGCTCTCCGAACCGCGCGCGGTGCAGCCGCCGCTGGAGCCGCTCGAACACCTGCAGGCCCACAGCTACCAGTTGCTCGCGCAACTCAGCGCGGTCAAGTCGATGCTCGTGCTGCGCCGCGACCGCCTCACGCCGGGCGAGGTCGAAGGCCCCATCAGCCGCACCTCGCAACGAATCGAGGCCGCCATCGGAACTATGCCGACCACCGGCCCCTCTCACCCCGAGAGCAGCGGTTCCACCGCCGTCGGCGGACCGATTCCCCTGCCCGACCCGTTCGACAACGACATCAGCCCCTGGCTGCTGCGCCGCCTCGATCTGGCCACGGCCCTCGCCACGCAGCTGCGCGACGACGCGGCCCGCATTCTTCAACCACTGAACGAAACCACAGCACAAGCAAAGACGACCACCGCCTGATGATCAAAGAGATACTCGCCCACCCCTGGTTCGGCACATGGGTTGCCGCCCTGATCGCAGTTCCCCTTTCTCTTCTCGCGCACCGTATCGGCGGCCTTGTGTTGAGGCGGGTCACCCGCCCCGCCCCGACGATCCATTCGATGGTGGTCAGCTGCAATTCCGCGGCGCGGTTCGTGCTGCCGCTGCTGGCGCTCAACGTGGTGTGGCAGGGCGCGCCTGACAACCTGCAGTTCATCGGCAACGTGCGCCATCTCACCGGGCTGCTGCTGATCGCTTCGACCACCTGGCTCGCGGTCAGGGCCATCAGCGGCTTCGCCGAAGGCGTGCTGGCGCAGAACCCCTCGGACGTGGCCGACAACCTGCATGCGCGCCGCGTGCTCACGCAGACCCGCGTGCTCGCGCGCACCGCCATGACGGTGGTGCTGGTGGCCGGCGGCGCGATGATGCTCATGACCTTCCCCGGCGCGCGCCAGGTCGGCGCCAGCCTGCTGGCCTCCGCCGGCGTGATCGGCATCGTGGCCGGCCTGGCGGCCAAGCCGGTGTTCAGCAACCTCATCGCCGGCCTGCAGATCGCGCTGGCGCAGCCGATCCGCATCGACGACGTGCTGGTGGTCGAAGGCGAATGGGGCCGTGTCGAGGAGATCACCGGCACCTTCGTGGTCATCAAGATCTGGGACGAGCGCCGGCTGATCCTGCCGCTCACCTACTTCATCGAGAAGCCGTTCCAGAACTGGACGCGCCACTCGTCGCAGTTGCTGGGCGCTGTGTTCATCTACGCCGACTACGGCATGCCGCTCGCGCCGCTGCGCGAAGAGGTCGAGCGCATCGTGAAGTCTTCGCCCGAATGGGACGGCCGCTTCTTCAACCTGCGCGTGACCGACGCCACCGAGCGCACCATGCAGATCCGCGTGCTGTGCACCGCCGCCACTTCGGGCCTGGCCTTCGACCTGCGATGCAACGTGCGCGAAGGGCTGATCGACTTCATGCAGCGCGAGTACCCGCAGTTCCTGCCCAAGATGCGCATCGAGAGCGAAGGTGCGCAGGAGCGGCAAATTTCGCAGCAGGCGCCCCACACCTGAGCGGGGCGCTACAACGGCGGCCATTGCCGCCCCGACCATACGGCGGCAGCGGGCTGCAAACTTCATCTGAGATACTAAATGCCGAGAAGTTTGGTTTCTGTCCCGCTTCATGGGCTGGAACCGTCGTTCGGATCGTTCCATGCCTGATGAAATTTCGCTTATCCCACTGGCCTGCGCCCAATTCGCATTCAACGGGCAACCGGCCGATGGAGTTCTATTCGGCCTCGTCGAAGACTATCTGAAGTTGCGCACCGAAGGGGCTGCGCTGCTGCTGGCTTCGAGCGGGTTTCAACGGGTCCATTCTTCTCCGGGCTATCTGGTCAAGTCGGTTCACGGCAAAAACTACTACGTGCCGTTCAATCTCGCCTCAATGTTTCCGGTAGGCGCGATGCTCGACGAAATCAACGATCTGCTGATTGCTTGCAGGCTCAACGAGTCCGGCAACATCTGCCTCAGCGGTAGCGCCACCTTTCTAGGCAAGATTGCTTCCATCACCGATCTTGATTTCTGCGAGTACTACTTCGACGATCTCGATAGTGCCAAGACTAGAGTAGACGCCAAGGCCAAGGAGGAAACACTGCCGTGCCTTTTTCGCGTCAAGTCAGATGCCCAGGCGGAGCGCCGCCCGTTCCCGAATCTGGAGCCGTTTCTGGCCGGAATCAAACTGCATGTCGGCTCCAAGACCGAGTTCGAGCGATTCAAGCTCGATTATGTTGCCGCGCCCGCGTGCTTCGGCCCGATCGCGGTTACCAACTTGATCCTGTCGACCGACACCAGTTACACCGATTCGCACAATGCGGCCTTGAGCTTTCAATATCAGGAGATCGCGGTCTGTGAAGAGACTCGGCAGCCGCATCGTTCGCTCCTCGCGCCGAAAGACTTGGGGCGCTACATGAACTGGCTCAAGGACGAAACCAAGGCATTGACCGAAGCAGGAGCCAAGGAGCTTCCGGCGTCGGGCCCAAAACTCGTCAAAGCGCTGAAGCGCGCCCTCTCCTGGTACCTGGTTGCAGGAATGGAGGAGCCTGTAAGCGACATCGCAAGCGTGCTCGGTCACCCCGTCATGGTCAGGATTTCGAACTCGGCGCGTAGCGCGGAACTTGAGCGTATGCTCAAAGATCTCGATCGCACTGTCGCAAATGAGTTGCGCCAATTGGCAGGTTTCAACATCGCCGGCAGCGACATCACAGCCGACGAGTTGATTGATTTTTATAATCTTGCCCATGAGCTTGCCGAGAACTTGGCACAGGAAATGGACTCTCTTTCAGTAGGATAGAAGGAAGACCCCATGGATCGCGATGCCTTGCTCAAAAAATTGATTGCACTGAATCCGGGCCTTGAACTCGAGCGGCGAAGGCCTGATGACACCTCAGCGGTCGAAGATATGGACAACTTAGATGAACTGGCGCTCAAGTTCAGCGAGCTTGCCAAGAACAGTAACAAGCTCGCAAACAAGGCCACGACCGTCGAACGTCTTCGTAACGCTGACTACAGCCAGCGCAAGCTGATTCTCGAGAAACTGTCTCGGACCCTTGCCAGCCTCGACGAGAACGGCGACGCCAAGCACAAGCGTCCACCTGCCGCGCGAAGCCCCGGGACAAACAGGAAGCGCATAGCAACGGCGAAGAGTGAGATTCCCCTCGAAGAAGTGCATAGAAAAATCGCTGATCTCCAGCGGGAACTGGACGAATTGATTGCTGCCCACAAACCGAGAGTCGTCGAGGAAGTCCGTACGCTGATCAACGAGTACGACGTGAAGCCGGAAGAGCTGGGCTTCAAACGACAGTACGGCCGTCACCCTCAAAGAATGCGTTCGGACACAGAAAAGCGCCGACAAGTCGCAACTTGATCCTTATGTGGCGGAAGCCAGCATGTCGTCGACCGTGAGATTTGCATCGTCGACTAGCCCGATTTGCCGCCGCGCCCGGCGAAATCTGGAAGCCCCGGGTGCCGGGCATCTGGCTCGCGGGCAGATCTACGCGCCGCCCGCCGTACTTACAGCCCCGGCAACGCGCTGATCGGCCAGCCCGGCCGGCGCCCGCACCGCGCGTGCCGGTATCGGCACCGACATGACGATCGACGTGCGCGTCTCGCCCAGGTGGTTGATGCTGCCGACGAAGCTCTCCAGGTGCTCGATGTCGCGCGCGATCACCTTCATCACGTACGAGTCCTGCCCCGTCACGTGCAGGCATTCGAGCACTTCGGGCTTGCCCTCGAGCAGCTTCAACAGCCGTGGCTTGTCTGGCTGCAGCGTGGTGATGCCGACCAGCGCCGTCACCGTGTAGCCCACCTTGCGCGGCGGCACCACGGCGCGATAGCCCTCAAGCACGCCAGCCTCCTCCAGCCGCTTCACGCGCTCCGACGTCGACGGCACCGACAGGCCGACCTGCCGCGCCAGCGAGGTGAGCGAGGTTCGCGCGTCCTCTTGAAGCACGTCGAGGATCTGCCAGTTCTTGCTGTCGATTTCCATGGATTTCAGGCGTGAGTGAGGCGCAGGCTTCCGATTTCAGGCCAACGGGCCGATCGGCCTGCGCTTCGCCATTCTCTACAACGGGGCGGCTCGGGAGAATTGCCGGATGGATTCCGCACTCTTCCTCAAGTCCCTCGTCATCGGCCTTTCGATTGCCGCGCCGGTCGGTCCCATCGGCCTGCTGTGCATCCAGCGCACGCTCGCGCATGGCCGCCTCATCGGCTTCATGAGCGGCCTTGGCGCCGCGCTGGCGGATGCGTTCTACGGCGCCATCGGCGCGCTGGGTGTATCTGCCGTCATTGCCACGATGGTGGCGGCGCGCGTGCCGCTGGCGCTGGGCGGCGCGGCGTTCCTCGCGTGGATGGGCGTGCAGTTGCTGCGCGCGCCCGCCGCCACCAAGGCACGCGAGGCCGCCGACGCGACCACGCCGCTGAAGGCGGTGCTGTCGGTGTTCCTGCTGACGCTGGCCAATCCGATGACCATCCTGTCTTTCATTGCGGTGTTCGCTTCCATCACCACCGGCCACGTGAGCGGCGCGCCGGCCGCCGCAACCATGGTGCTCGGCGTGTTCCTCGGCTCGGCGCTGTGGTGGCTCGGGCTTTCGAGCGCGGTGTCGATGGTGCGGCACCGGCTCAGCGACAGGGCCATGCAGGGCATCAACCGGTTTTCAGGCGTGGTGCTGGTGGGCTTTGCGGCGTATCAGCTCTCGACGCTGTTCATGCGCTGAGTCTTGCGCATCGACGGCAGCTCGAGCAGCGTGAACGCCCGCAGCAGCCATTCGACCGGGCCATAGGCAAAGCGCTGCATCCACCAGCGGCTCAGCAGCAGTTGCACCGCGAAAATGGAGAACGCAAACCCGAAGCTGGCGAGCGGCCCGACCGAGCCCATCAGCCGCAACCCGTAGGCCAGGAAGATCCACGCGCACACCAGCGACTGCAGCAGGTAGTTGGACAGCGCCATGCGCCCCGCCGGCGCGAGCCACGCGACAAGCGCCCGCCCGCGCGGCGCCTGGAACAGCAGCGCCAGTCCCGACGCATAGGCGGCGGTGAGGAAAGGCGCGGTGAGCAGGCCGAGCGCAAGGCCGACCACCTCGCGGCCGCCGGCGCCTGTGCGCGTGGTCGAGAGCGCGTAGAACATGGCGCCCGGCACGCCGATGAGCAGCCCGCAGAAGAACAGGCGCTTCAACAACGCGCGGTGCGCGCCCGCATTCGCCAGCAGGCCGCGCCGCCCGGCGATGAAGCCCGCCAGGAACATCGCCAGCGCCGTCGGTGCCTGCGCGAATGCGAGCACCACCCACACCTGCGCCAGCTCGCGCACATGCTGGGCGATGACCGTGGCAGGTGTGCCCCGGTAGGCCTCCAGTGCCGCGAAGGCCTCGGCATGAAGACTCAGCGTGTCGGCATCGAAGCCCGCGCGCGTCATCAGGTAGCCGAGGCTGGCCCACAGCAGCGAAGTGAGCAGCACCAGGCTGACCGCCCAGAACGCCATGACGCCGTCGCCGCGCCGCCGCAGCAACAGCAGCACGCCGCCGATCACCGCGTAGGTCGTGAGGATGTCGCCGTGGTACAGCACCACCGCATGCAGCAGGCCCAGCACCCACAGCCCCGCCAGCCGCCGCAGCATTCGCGGCGCGAAGGGCTTGCCGTCTCGTTCGGCCGACTGCATCTGCAGCGTGAAGCTGTAGCCGAACAGGAACGAGAACAGCAGGTAGAACTTGGTCTCGAACAGCAAGGAGCGCGCGAACAGCGCCGCGCGCTCCACCGCCGACTGGGCCATCGGGTCGGACAGGCCCAGGCCGTAGAACGGCGACGAGAAGCTCGCGATGTTCACCACCAGGATGCCGAGCAGCGCGAAGCCGCGCAGTGCATCGACCAGCGGCTGCCGCTCGTGAGATGAAGCCACCGTGCTCATGCCGCCTCCACCGGGCGCAGGCTCGTGACGGGCTTGCGCTTCTGCACGATGCCGTGGATGGTTTCCATCAGGAGCCGCGCGCCCTCGCCCGGCTCGCCGTTGCGCCGCACCGTGAGCCCGACCGGGCCTTCGGTGCTGCTGGTGTCGATGGCCACGCGCTCGAGTTCGCCGCGCGCCACAAAGCCTTCGACCGCGCCCTGCGGCGCGAACCACACCGCATCGGAGCGCTGCAGCAGCCCGATGGCGAAGCTGGTGTCGGTCGCCTCCACCAGCCGGTTGGGCAGGGCCACGCCCTGCGCAATGAGAAAGGCGTCCGCCGTGTGGCGGATCAGCGAGCCCGACACCGGCAGCACCAGCGGATAGCCGGCCAGCGCATCGAGCGCCGGCTTGCGCCGCGAGGCCAGCGGATGCCCCGGCCGCACCACCAGCAGCAAGGGTTCGCTGTAGAGATGCTCGAAGGCGAGGTCGGCCATGGCCGAGGCCTGCGCGAGCCGGCCCAGCACGAGATCGATTTCGCCCTGGCGCAGCTGCGTCATCAGCTGCGCGTTGATGCCGCTGACCACCCGCACGCGCAGCGCCGGATGCGAGGCATGCAGCAAGGCCACCGCCTCCGGCAGCAGGTTGGCCACCATGTTGGGCAGCGCGCCGACGGCCACGTGCAGCTGGTCGGCCTCGGGCATGTCCATGGCCAGGCCCAGGCCTTCGCTCAGCCCGCGCAGCGCAGACACGGCATGGCGCACCAGCACTTCGGCGGCCGGCGTGAGCTCCACACCGCGGCGTCGCCGCAGCAGCAGCGGGCGGCCGATGATTTCTTCCAGCTCCGCCACGGTCTTGGACACCGCCGGTTGCGTGAGCGACAGCGCCTTGGCGGCGCGCACCAGGTTGCGTTCCTGCGCCACCATCACCAGGCATTGCAGGTGGCGCAGCTTCAGGCGCGCAAAGTTCATGGCTGACATCGGTCTTCCCTTGGAGCGACGGGCTTGCAAATATAACCAGCCGGAATACCTGGCAGAAGAGCTTTCAGTTGTGCGGGCCCCGGCGCCGGCCTAGAGTTGCCTCAGACAAGGAGACAAGCCAAGACATGACCACCGTTTTCAAGAACGCCCTGGGCGGCGCGCGCCGCCGCTTTGCCGTAGCTGCTGCCTGTGCCGCGCTGCTGCCGCTGGGCCTCAGCGCCACGGCGGCGCAGGCGGCCGACGCCCCCTACCCCGCCAAGGCGGTGAAGCTGCTCACCAACTTCCCGGCCGGCGGACCCATCGACATCCTTGCGCGCGCGCTGGCCGACGCGCTGCAGAAGGACCTTAAGCAGCCCTTCATCGTCGACAACCGCCCCGGCGCGGGCGGCAACATCGGCGCCGACCTGGTGGCCAAGAGCCCGGCCGACGGCTACACGGTGCTGCTGGGCATCGACACCACCTTCACCATCAACCCGCACCTCTATGCGTCGATGCCCTTCGCGGCCAAGGACCTGAAGCCGCTGATGATCTTCAGCTCGTCGGGCCTGAGCTTTGGCGTGGCGGGCAACGTGAAGGCGAAGACGCTGCCCGAGTTCATCGCGCAGGCCAAGGCCGAGCCCGCCACCTTCAGCTCGGCCGGCAACGGCAGCCCGGGCCACATCGCCGCCGAGATCTTCGCGAGCGAGACCGGCGCCAAGATCACGCACGTGCCCTACAAGGGCAACGCGCCCGCCGTGCTGGCGCTGATGGGCGACGAAGTGCAGGCCGGAATCCTCGCCACGCCGGGTCTGCTGCCGCAGGTGCAGTCGGGCAAGCTGCGCGCCCTGGCCGTGACCGGCCGCCAGCGCTCGCCCCTGCTGCCGCAGGTGCCCACCGTGGGCGAACTGGGTTTGAAGAACCTGGAGTTCGAGGTGCTCTACCTCGCGATGGTGCCGGCCGCCACGCCCGAGCCGGTGATGCTGACACTGCGCACGTCGCTTCAGAAGGCGATGGCGCTGCCCGAGGTGAAGTCGCGCCTTGCCGCGCTCGACATGGTTGCGCTCGGAGAAACCGGCACCGCCGCCAGCGACCACCTGGCCGCCAGCCTTGCGCGCTACGGCCGCATCGTCAAGGCCACCGGCATGAAGGTCGACTGAACAGGGCAGGAGCGCCACACCTGGGTAAACCAGGGCAATGGTTGATTTGAACAATCGAATGCAGCGTCTTCAGAATCGTCCGCAACCGCGGACCTCGCGGTCACACTCATTGGCCATTGCCTGAACCGAAGAAGACAAGGACCTGCACATCATGCTGCCGACCCACTCCCTCACCCGCCGCGCCACCCACCGCCTCGTCGGCATGCTGGCTGTAGCCGGCTTCACGGCGGCTTTTGCCACCGGTGCCGCCGCCCAGGCCAAGCTGGACACCCCGCTGCACATCGTGGTCGGCTATGCGCCCGGCGGCGCCACCGACCGCGTGGCGCGCGTGGTGGCCGACAAGCTCGGCACCAAGCTGGGCGTGGCGGTCATCGTCGACAACAAGCCCGGCGCGGGCGGCCGCCTCGCGGCGCAGCAGGTGAAAGTCACGCCGGCCAACCAGAACGTGCTGATGCTCGCCAACCCCGCCGTCATGGTGGTGGCGCCGCTGGTCTTCAAGGACAACAACTACGACCCCGACCGCGACTTCGTGCCCGTGTCGCACGTCAACGACTACGACTTCGCGCTCGCCGTGTCGCCCACCCTGCCGGTGCGCGAACTGAGCCACCTGCTCGCATGGATGCGCGCCAACCCCGACCAGGCCAACGTGGGCGTGCCCGCCACCGGCAGCCTGCCGCACTTCTTCGGCCTCATGGTGGGCGAGAAGGCCAAGGTGCAGACCCAGGTGATCGGCTACCGCGGCTCCGCGCCGCTGCTGAACGACCTGATCGGCGGGCAGGTGCCCATTGCCGTCGACACCGAAGACGTGGTGCTGCCGCAGCACACGGCGGGCAAGCTGCGCATCCTGGCGCTGTCGGGCGCCAAGCGCTCGCCGTTCGCGCCGAACATTCCCACCTTCAAGGAAGCCGGCCTCGACCTGGCCGCCACCGGCTGGAACACCTTCTTTGCCCCGACCACCATGCCCAAGGCCAAGGTCGAGCAGCTGGCCACCGCCATCCGCGAAGTCATGCAAGACCCGGACACGCAACGCAAGTTCAAGGACTCCGGCATGACGCCCGTGGTCAGCACCCAGGCGCAGACCGTGGCCATGCTGAAGGCCTACCGCACGCAGTGGGCGCCCGTGGTCCAGAAGTCCGGCTACCAGCCCTGAAGAAAAAGAACTCCAGGAGATATATGACCAGACCCAACATCATCTTCATCGTGGCCGACGACCTCGGCTATGCCGACCTCGGCTGCTACGGCGGGCGCGATGCCGCGTTCGGCCCCGTGTCGCCCGTGCTCGACGGCCTGGCCGCCAACGGCCTGAAGCTCACCCAGGGCTATGCCAACTCGCCCGTGTGCTCGCCCACGCGCTTCGGCATGATCACCGGCCGCTACCAGTACCGCCTGCGCGGCGCGGCCGAAGAGCCCATCAACAGCAGGAGCCGCGGCAGCACCACCCTGGGCCTGCCCACCGACCACCCCACCCTGCCTTCGCTGCTGAAGGCCAGCGGCTACCAGACCGCCCTCATCGGCAAATGGCACCTGGGCTACCCGCCCAGCTTCGGGCCGCTGCGCTCGGGGTACGACGAATTCTTCGGGCCCATGTCGGGCGGCGTCGACTACTTCACGCATTGCGACTCCACCGGCCGCCACGACCTGTGGTTCGGCGAAGAAGACAAGGTCGAAGAGGGCTACCTCACCGACATCCTATCCAGGCGCGCAGTCGACTATGTCGACCGCATGGCAGAACTCCAGAAGAAAGAGGACGACGCGCCCTTCTTCCTGAGCCTGCACTACACCGCACCTCACTGGCCGTGGGAGACACGCGACGACGCGGCCAAGGCGCCGAACATCAAGGACAACCTGTTCGACCTGGCCGGCGGCAACATTCATGTGTACCGCCGCATGATCCATCACATGGACGAAGGCATCGGCTGGATCATGGCTGCGCTGGAAAAGCACGGCATGGCCGACAACACCCTGGTGGTGTTCACCAGCGACAACGGCGGCGAACGCTTCTCCGACAACTGGCCGCTGGTCGGCGGCAAGATGGACCTGACCGAAGGCGGCATCCGCGTGCCATGGATCGCCCACTGGCCCGCCGTGATCGCCAAGGGCGGCGAGAGCCCGCAGCTGTGCATGACCATGGACTGGTCGGCCACCATGCTCGACGCAGCCGGCGTGGCCGCGCACCCGGACTATCCGCTGGATGGCGTTTCGCTGATGCCCGTGCTCAAGGACGCGTCGAAGAGCTTCCGCCGCCCGCTGCACTGGCGCATGAACCATCGCGGACAGGAAGCGCTGCGCGACGGCGACTGGAAGTACCTGAAGGTGGACGGGAACGAGTACCTGTTCAACATCCCCGGGGATGAACGCGAGCGGGCGAATCTGGCGAAGAAGGAGCCTGAACGACTCGCCGCTATGCGGGCGGATTGGGCGGCTTGGAATGCGACTATGCCGGCTATTCCGGAGGATGCGACCGTGAGTTTGGGGTACTCGGTTAAGGATATGCCGCAGAGGTGAGGCAGTTTGTGGTCAGCCCAGTCCCTGTCGGACGACCTCATCGTTCTCGAAGCGATCGCGCAAGCAAACCGCCCTGCTGTGCCCCAGTGCCCAGGCGATAGTGTGTGCTGCCTGCGCCGATCGGCAACAGCCATAACGCTCAAGGCCGACCTAAAGTCGAGTCAGTGCGGCCAAGTAGCTGACCTCAGCTCTATGCCGCCGTTGAGGCTCAGCGGTCCCAACTAGATTTGGGCCATCAAACTGCACCTACCTCAGCTGAACAGCTTCGGCGAGTTTGCTGACGTAGATGACGAACCGACCATCGCCGAAAGTATTGCCTCACTGGAGGTGCACAATTGGCCATGGTCATACTTTCAGCCCCTAAACTTTGCGCAAAAACTCGCCCGCGTCGCGTGGAGATTCTTGGTGTATTCGGGTCAGGAAAAACCACTTTGGCGAGGCGCTTAGCACTCGCTTCAGGACAACTCCTCCCTGAAGACCACGAGCGCAACCCATTCTGGGGTGACAGCAGTTCGGTTGCAGCGCTCGGGTATCTGGGCTATGACTTGTCTTTTCTGTTGCAGCATGCGCACCTTGTTTCGACAGCCCCCAGTGACACGATTGCTTTCTGCGACTGGTCCTTCGAAACGGACTGGCTTTGGGCCTCTTTGAGGTTGGCTGATGATCTTCCAGCCTACGAAGCGATTCGTGCCGTCGTACAGAGAAGGCTAGGCCCCCCAAGCGGATACTTGTTTCTCAAACAAACGCCGGAAGTCATCGTTGAGCGGATTGAGCGCAGATCACGCCCTACCGAAGACTCGTTTAGGCAATATGTTCGGAGCGCGTGCGCACACCTGGACGAACTCACGGATAGGCTGCCGCATGAAAAACTCCTTGTGGTTGGAGACAATATTGACCCGGCAGCGGTTTATCAATGGTTAGACGGCATATCTGCGGAAGAAGCACAATGACCGATGTCTCACATGCAGCAGCCTTGGAATTGATAAAAACGTACCGTGTTGACGGCTCCTGCCTATACATGGTTGGCACGTTTGATACTGGGGTTACAGTGTTCAGCCAGCAGATCCGCGCTTTAAATCTCGCTTGGTCTGCGATTGAATCAGAACTGTTGCCTGCGGCAATTTCTGCAGACAAAAAATTTGCTAAGAAGCGCAAGAAAATTGCGATCGTCGGGGCTGGTTTTGCTGGCTTGTCCGTTGCCGCAGGTTTGCTTGCAAAAGGTGTTCTAGCCGACCTCACCTTATTTGAACAGCGAGATGCTCTGCTTCCGCTACAACAAGGAAGCGATTCACGGTGGCTTCATCCAAGGATCTACGATTGGCCAAAAACGGGCAGTCAAGCGAGCGTGGCGATGCTTCCGATCTTAAATTGGACGGCGGCCCGAGCGTCTGATGTGGTCGTTCAGGTACTTGCTCAATGGGGAAAGATAGTTCACGCGTCGAGCCAGAATTCGGTAAAGCTCTATTGCAATGCGCGGCATCTGCAAATTCATGAGGTGCCACGTTCCAGTAAGCGTTTACGCATTGAGTGGGTTGGCGAAGAACGAGATCCTGCCGACGGCACCGCACACAGAGGCAGAATCAGTCTGGCGACAGGGATGTCAGATGACTTCGACATGGTAATTCTTGCGGTTGGTTTCGGACTTGAGCGTGATGGGGCTCTTTCTTATTGGCGCAATGAAACCGTGGGTCAACCAAGCCTAGACGAGCCGCGTCGCACTTATCTAGTTTCCGGACAGGGCGATGGTGCGATGATTGATCTTCTTCGGGTCAGAATTTCGCAGTATAGGCAAGACCGTATATTGCAAGAAGTTTTTACAGGTCACGATCAACTGTTACTTGCAATACAGGCACTTCATCAGAAATTTGCCTATAGTCTCCATAAAGCAGGATTGTTTGGTGCTTTTGAGGCTCTCAGCAGTAAAACCAAGACCAAGGCCGAATTTGAGAGCGCATGCGATCGACTCCGACGTAGATTGCGCCGAGATACGGACGCCATTCTCCGACTACAGGTCAAAAAGCTATCGCAGCTCTTTGATCCGAAAACTTCTCGAATCTCATTTCAAAACAAGTTGCTTGTGTATATGCTGTACAAGTGCGGCGGCTTCGTACCTTCCACATACGATGAAAAAAAACTAACACAACAACATGGAATCCCTGAAAATCTCGTAATTCGGCGACATGGCACCTATCGCGACGAACAATTGGAGGACATGCTCTCCGAGAATTTGTACCAAGCGATCCAAGCCCGCAGGGGCGCTGCTCGCCCTGACCCCTTTTCTCAGATTGATAAACCTCGCTGGCCGGGTGGCTATTTCGACATACCCGGTCCAAGCAAAGAGATTGACAAAATTGGCGACGATCAAAGATCTCATTGGCGAAAAGAATATCTACCTGGCCCAACGGAGATGGTCGCCACTGCTTTTTGCTCCGCAATTGCTGGAGCTATTCTTGCACGCCATCCAAAAGGCCGATTGAGGGTGACGCTTCATCGAGCGATGATTTTCGGATCGGAGGAGTTACTCCAACAGGCTTGTGATTATCAGGGCACCGAGGATGCTCGAGCTCAACAATCAGCAGCTGGACGTACCTTTCCAGCTGAAAATGGCACGATTGGGCAAGCCTATTGCTGTCGCCAGATAGTTCGTTCCATTCGAGATATCGATTCAGCCAAGTTGAATGCATCAATGGAGCCGTTAAAGCTTCATCAGGCTTCGAGACTTATGTCAAAAAAGGTTGGATTTGTACTTGCAATCCCATTACTCGAACCAGAATTAAAATCATCTCACACAGCGCCTTCGCCAGTTCTTGGCGTAATTTATATCGACAGCACCGCATCGAGATTTTTCATCGACGACAGAGAACTGAAACAGATCGTGACGATGACCAAGTCATTTCTTGAAGCTCTCCAGCGAGCCGCCGTTGCACCCATTGACGGAATTAGAAATATTCAGCTTGCGGAATTGGCAAACACCATAAAGCCGGCACAAAAACTCTCAATCAAAGTAAAGAATATATTAGAATTGGTTACAAAAATAGACCCACCTCGAGTTGACATTCCGTTGCAGTTGAATTTTGATCATTCTGATTTCATCCCGATTAATAGTGCAAATGCGAAATGAAGGCACACGTCTTAAAAAGCTGGCCAAAATTTTTTGAGCCGATTGCGGCGGGCATTCGTACGCACGAGTTGCGGCGCCAAGACCGCGAATTTCAGATTGGGGATAAACTTGAGTTGCGGGAGTTTGATCCTGCCAAGGGTGAATACACCGGTCGAGCTTGCTCTGTCTTAGTTATGTCAATGACTTCGGCCGAAGAGCCGTGTGCAGTTTCGGAAGAAGCACTTGATCCGCATTTCTGCATCTTGAGTGTCCGTTTGATTGATTGAAATGGTGGACTCGCGCGTAATCCCATATGCAAACTCTGCTGCGGATACGGCGCACATTGGTGTTGCTTCCTTTATGGAAGATGCCGGCTTTGGCTGTCGCAGTACTATTAACTTGGATTGAAGCACTCGACATCAGTTAGAAAGGCCACCAAAGTTTGGAGCCACCGCTCGTCACAAACGAGCGACGGCCCATGCCCTACCCCCTCCCACTCACCTCCAACAACATCTCCGCCTCTCGAGCCAGATCAGAAGCAATCCAAAGCATGTGATCCCGATGCTTCTCCCCCGCCTCCTCGAACCACCCATTGCCGTCGCCATAACAGCACCAAAGCAGCGAGTTCAGCTGCGCCAGTTTGATTTCAAGCAGGTCTCTTGCCTCGTCGGCCGTCGGGGTGGTTGCCGCCGTGGGCTTCGTGGTGCCGCGTGTGCCGCGGGAAGATTTGGGCGCAGAACGCCCGGCCATAATTCGCTCAGCCATTTGGTGTGCTCTCCTTCCAAGGTAATGCACGTCATGTGGTCAGACGGTCAGGGTGTTTGCGCGCCCTGGCCGTCGCCTTTTGTGCCTCACGTTCGCACCGATGCACCAAGGGAGCACCGGCAACCCGCCGTGAGGTGGGCGGTTCATCAGTTCACTTGATCAGAAGTTCGGGGAGTTCCTTTTCATGGTGTTCGTCGCCCACAAGGAGGGGCGTCTTGCGGCAGGGGCATTCACTGTAGAGAAGCGAAGCCGCGCAAGAGAAAAGATTTCGTCGAGGAATTCTCGAATCAACGAGATATCTGCCGGGGCGCTGCGGCAAGACACAAAGCCATGACAGTTGGGCACTGTCACTGACGAAAAAACGGCGCTTCAAGAGCGCCGCTTCAGTCAGATAAAAGAAAAGGGGCAACGCGGCAGCATCAATCAAGGCCGCGCGCCATCAGCAATCAAGCCGGATCAAACCCCGGCGCCGAATTGATCTCCGTCGGCTTGTAGATCTTGTGCTGCGCCACGCCGCTGCCGGCGTCGGTCACCACCAGCAGGCGCCACAGCGGCTCGCGCACGGAGCAGTCGCTTTCTTCCTTGCTGAGCTTGAAGCTGGGCACGCCGGGCGCGGTGCCCTTGACGACCACGCGCAGCAGGGTCTGGCCCTTGGCGTTGGACACTTCGAGGTCGAAGCCCTTGCCGGTCATGTTCTCGGCCTTGTAGCCGTAGCCGGTGAAGTGCTTGACGACGTATTCGAGGGCCGCGGCCTGCACCTGTTCGGGCGACGCCTTGTTGTCGCCGCCGCCTGCCGCGCCCGCATTGGCCGTGGTCGAGATGGGCTGCGGCACGTTGCCGCGCGCCCTGGCGGCCTGCACTTCGGCGTCGGTGGGCGTCCAGCCGCTCGGGCCGCGCACGAGCACGGCCAGCTTGTGCTCGGGCTCCCAGCTGGCGACGTGCCATTCGTCGTCGTCGCGCACGCGGGTAGAGACCTTGGCGTCCTTGTTGCTCTCGACTTCGAGGATGGCGATGCGGTTGGTCTGCACCACGGCGCGGAAGCCGCTGCCGCTGTCATAGCTGCGCTTGAGCAGCGCGAGCCGGTCTTTGGCGCGCTGTATCTGTTGTGCGTTGCGTTCGCCGCCGCCAGCGCGGTGGTGCACGTCGAGCGACTCGAGGTAGAACCAGCGCCCGTTGGCCGCCACGTTCACCCATTCGGCCCAGATGGTGGCGATGATGTTGTCGCCGGTGGCCAGCCAGGCATGCTCGAAGGGCTTGTCGCGAGCGTCGAACACACCCATTTTTGCAACGATCTCGACCGGTGTGAGCCGTGGGCCCGAGAGCCGCATCTCGTCGATCACAGTGAGTACGCGGGGGTCGACTTCCTTGTCCATTCAGTGGAATTCTGGTGAGTTTGAGGGGGTGGGGAGTATGCCGCATCGACCGGCTGGGCAGCCGGTGGATGCGGGCATGGGCGCATCAGGCGCTGCTTCAGCCGGCGAACGGCACGCTGCGGTAGGGGCTGCGCGCATCGCCGAGCAGCATTCGGTTGGTGCGAAGCAGATGCTCTTCGCGCGCATCGGAGTACTTCCAGATGAGCCCGCCCGCTATGTATGCGGCGCTCACCTGCGACCAGCTGGAGTAGGCCTCGCGCACCTTGGTGGCCAGGCCGCCGGCAAAGCCCGCGAACTCGGCGCGCTCGATGTAGCCGAGCTGCACCGCCCAGCGCGAGAGGCTGGCAAGGCGCACGGCGTCCCACGCGACCAGGTCGGGCACGTCGGCCGCGGAGACCTGGAAGTGCTTGCGCAGGGCCTCGACCCAGCTCGGGCTGCCCGTCATCAACGCCGACAGCTCCTGCGTCGACTTGCCGCTCTGCGCGGCGAGCTGGCGATAGTCGAGGCTCTTGCGCGCCTTGATCTGGAAGAACGCCGGGAAGAAGGCCTCCATGGCCATCCGCAGCAGCATGGGCGTTTCCCGCGTGGCGGTGTCGATGGCGGCCACGGCATTCCACAGCGGGCGGTAGGCCGAGCGCTGGCCCTCGTCGACCAGCCAGCGGGCCGTCTGCTCGAAGCTGGCGCGGTCGTGCACGCTCCAGACGTCGGCGATGCCCTCGCGCAGCACGTCGTTGTCCTTGCCGGTGGCCACCGCGTTCACGAAGTCGCCATTGAAAGCAGACAGCGGCGCACTGAGCGTGACCAGCCATTGCTCTTGCCCCGTGAGCACCTCGGCGGTGTCGAAGTGAAGCTTGTCGTTGTCCATCAGCGCGTGGCCGAGGGTATCCATCATCCCCATTGAAACTCCCTGTGATTGAAGCCAAACGGACCGGGTTGGCGTGGCGGGCACGCCGCAGCCCGCGGAACGGCACATGTTAACCAGCACGGGCGGCAGGATACCGAGGGCCACGGGTAAAATGAGAGCAATTCTCATTTGACGCACTTTCGTTCCATGCCTTCCCCCGCTGCGACAGCCCCGATCGATGCGCTTTACCGGGAGCACCGCGACTGGCTTCAAGGCTGGCTGCGGCGCCGGCTGGGCGACGGCCACACGGCCGCCGACCTGACGCAAGACACTTTCGTTCGCGTCATCAGCGGCGGCCAGGCGCAGGCGATCCAGGAGCCGCGCGCCTACCTGACGACGCTGGCGCAGCGGGTGCTCTACAACTTCTGGCGCCGCCGCGAGCTGGAGCGCGCATGGCTCGACGCACTTGCTGCGCAACCGCAGGAACTGGCGCCCTCCCCGGAAACCTACGCGCTGGTGCGCGAAGCGGTCGAAACCATCGACCGCTGGCTCGACGGCCTGCCGCCCAAGGTACGCGAGGCTTTCCTGCTTCGCCGGCTGGAGGGCCTGGCGCATGCCGACATCGCGGCGCGCATGGGCATCTCGATCACCTCGGTCGAGCGCTATGTGAAACAGGCCATCGTGCATCTCTACACCTGCCCGGTGCAGGCGGAGGCCTGAGATGCCTGCGCACGCCCATGCACTGCCGCTCGATGCGGTCACCGAGCAGGCCATCGACTGGCTGGTGCGGCTCGACTCGGGCCACAGCAACGATGGCGACCAACAGGCCTTCGCGCAGTGGCTTGCCATGGCCCCAGCCCATTCCGCCGCATGGATGGACCTGCAGCAACGCTTGAACCAGCGGATCTCGCCCGCGTTGAGCCAGTTGCAGGCCGACGGCCATGCATCCCCCAGCGTCCGCGCCCTGAGCACGGCTGCGGCCCATCGCCCAGGCCGTCGCGCACTGCTGGGCAGCGCCGCGGTGGCTTTGCTCACGGCCGCTGGCGGCGGAATCTGGTTCAACCGGCGCATGCCGCTCATGGCCTGGTCCACCGATCTGCACACGGGCACGGCCGAGCGCCGGCGCTTCGCGCTGGAAGACGGCAGCGACCTGTTGCTCAACGCGCGCTCGTCGGCCGATCTCTATTTCAGCTCGACGCAGCGCCTCGTGCGCTTGCGCGCGGGCGCGTTGATCGCCCAGGTCGCGGCCGACGCGCTGCGGCCCTTCGTCGTGCAGACCGCGCAGGGCACGGTGCGCGCGCTGGGTACGCGCTTCATGGTGCAGCAGGAACAGGGGCGCACGCTGGTGTCGGTGCTGGAACACAGCGTGCGGCTGGCCCCGGGCGACGAAGGCGCCGGCATCGCGTTGGAGCAGGGCAGCAGCGCGTGGATGCAGTCGGACCGCGTCGAAGCGATCTTCGCCACGCGTGTCGACCCCAGCGCCTGGTCGGCGGGCGTGCTGGAAGTGCATGACCAGCCGCTGGCCGACGTGCTGGACGCGCTGCGCCCCTACACGCCTGCCGTGTTGCGCGTGAGCGCCGCGGCCGCGCGCGTGCGTGTCTTCGGCGTCTACCCGCTGGACCGGCCGATGCAGGTCTTGCAGGACTTGGTGGACACGCTGCCGCTGCGCGTGCGCCGCTGGAGCGATCTGGTTGTGTACGTGGACGTGCGCGACGCATGAGCTGACGGGTTTTCGCACCCTCGCGGGACATACAGGGTTGAACACTCCGATCAACCCAGACAGAACCGACGAGGAATGTCCGACGTGACGCTCTCCCCTATTTCATCGGCCCGCCCGAAGGCCGGCCCACCCCTGCCGACGCGCAAGGCCACACTGGCGCTGGCCGCACTGTTCGCATGCGGCAGCGCATCGTTCGCGCAAGCGCCAACCGCATCCCCGGGCGCTCCCGCTGCAACCGACGGCGCCCTGGCATGGAAGCTGCCCGCCGATGAGCTGGGCATCGTGCTGGCACGCATCGCCCGCCAGAGCGGCCGCACCATCAGTGCGGCACCCGCGCTCGTGGCCGGACGCCGGGCGCCTGCGGTGCAAGGGCGCCTGACCGTGGCGCAAGCGGCGCAGCAGGCGCTGGCCGGCAGCGGACTCGCGTTGGCGCAGACACCGAGCGGCACGCTGACGGTGGTCGCGTCCGAAAGCAGCGCGGCGCTGCCGTTCACGCCTGAAGCGGGCTCCACGCTGGCCGAGGTGCGCGTGACGGCGCAGGCCGACCGCACTGGCACCACCGAAGGCACTGGTGCCTACACCGCCAGGGGGCCGAGCAGTTCGGCCACCGGCCTCGGACTGAGCCTGAAGGACACGCCACAGTCGATCAGCGTGATCACGCAGCAGCGCCTGGAAGACCAGAACCTCACCAGCATCGGCCAGGTGCTGGCGCGCACGCCGGGCCTCTCGACCTCGACGCTGGGCACGGAGCGCAACAGCGCCAGCGCGCGGGGCTACCCGATCACCAACTACCAGCTCGACGGGATCAGCACGCACAGCGAATTCCTGGGCCTGGATGCGCTGCCCACGCAGAGCATCGCGGACATGGCGCTGTACGACCGCATCGAGGTGATGCGCGGCGCCTCGGGCCTGACCACGGGCGCGGGTGATCCGTCCGGCATCATCAACATGGTGCGCAAGAAGCCCACGGCCGCGTTCCAGGGCGTGGCGGAGGCCAGCGTCGGCTCGTGGGGCGACCGGCGCGGCATGCTGGACATCTCGACCCCGCTGAACGAATCGGGCAGCGTGCGCGGCCGGATGGTGGCGGTGCACCAGGAAGGCAACAGCTACATCGACTACTACCGCAAGAAGAAAGACGTGTTCTACGGCGTGGTGGAAGCCGACCTGACCTCCACGCTGAAGCTCACCGCGGGCATCGACTATCAGGAAAACCGGTCTCGCGGATCGCTGTCTTACCTGGGCTATCCGCTGTTCAACAGCAGCGGCGAGCAGGTCGACTTTCCGGTGTCCTTCAACGGCGCGAGCCGCGACAACCGCTTCAACACCAATTCGACCAGCGGCTTCGTGATGCTGGAGCAGTCGCTCGCCAACGACTGGAAGCTCAAGCTCTCGGCCAACTACCTGCGCTCGAAGCAGCGCGAAGACTCGGTCTACCTGGCGGTCAACAGCAGCCTTTTCGACAAGTTCACCGGCGACGGACTGAACCTGAACGCCGAGCGCCGCGACTACAACCTGCGCAACAAGACGGTGGACCTGAAGCTGACGGGCCCGTTCACCCTGTTCGGCCGCCAGCACGAAGCCGTGATCGGCGCCGACTACACCGACTTCCGCAGCCTCACCAACGGCAGCTTCGACATCTCGGGGCTGCGCAATGCGCCAGTCAACATCTACAGCTGGAACAACACGGGCACGCCGGTGTTCGGGGACCGTTACGTCACCTTCGACAGCACGCGGCGGCAAAAGAGCATCTACGGCGCGGGCCGCCTCCAGCTGAGCGACCAGTTCAAGCTGGTGGTGGGCGGCAAGCTGCTTGACTACGACAGCGACTACATCACCGACACCACCGACGGCTACCACACGAACTCGCCTTCGTCCGAGCGGCGCGTGTTCACGCCCTATGCCGGTCTGCTGTACGACCTGAACGAGAACCACACGCTCTACACAAGCTTTGCCACGATCTACAACCCGCAAAGCTCGGTCGACCGCAACGGCGCGCTGCTCGATCCGCAAAAGGGCGACACGTACGAGGCCGGCATCAAGAGCAGCTTCCTCGACGGCCGGGTGACGAGCAGCGCCGCCGTCTACCAGATCAAGCAGGACAACGTCGCGGAGGCGGACTCGGGTTACTTCGTTCCGGGCACCACGACCACGGCCTCGCGCGCCATCAAGGGCGCGACGACGCGGGGCATCGACCTGGAGCTCAACGGCACGCTGGCGCGCGGCTGGAACGTGGCTGCGTCCTACAACTTCAGCACCTCGAAGGACCCCAACGGCCAGCGCATCAACACCACCTTTCCGCGCCAGATGGCTCGCCTGTGGACCACCTATCGCATGTCCGGCGACTGGCGGCGGCTCACGCTGGGCGGCGGCGTGGACTGGAGCAGCGGCTTCTACTACACGGGAGAGGCCTGGCAGATCGAACGCACGGTCACCGCACGCCAGGGCGCCTATGCCGTGGCCAGCCTGATGGCTCGGTACGAAGTCAACGATCAGCTCTCCCTCACGCTCAACGTCCAGAACTTGTTCGACCGCAAGTACATCTCGTCGGTTTCGGGCTGGTGGTACTCGGGCACGTACGGCGCGCCGCGCAACGTGCAGCTGACGGCGCGCTACAAGTTCTGAGCGTGCCTCTCGCGCAGTGCGAGGCCTGAGCTGCGCGCCTGCGCGACCACGTCTTCCAGCCGGCGGATGCCCAGGGAAACGTTGCGGTCGCGCAGGCTTTGGTCGAACGCGAGGTTGCCCGGCGCCGGGGCCTCATCCTCGAAATACGGGCCGTAGGTAATCGGCAGCCCCTCGCGCGCTGCCGGGCATCCCGTCATGTATCGATTTGACTTGTTTTTAGATATATCTAAAATAATTTCAGATATACATCGAGAAGGATGCCCAGCATGAGACATTTCCACTTCGGCCACCACCACTGCCACACCGCGCGCGGCGAGCATGAAGACGGCCTTTCCGGCGGTCGCGGACACCGTGGCGGGCGCGGCGGCGGCGGCGGCGCCGGCGGCCGCGTGTTCGGCCACGGCGGGCTGCGCTTCGTGCTGCTGCAGCTCATCGCCGACAAGCCCGCCCACGGCTACGAACTGATCAAGGCGATCGAAGACCGCCTCGGCGGCAGCTATGCGCCCAGCCCCGGCGTGGTCTACCCCACCCTCACGCTGCTCGAGGAGCTGGGCTACCTGAGCGTGGAAACCGCCGACAACGGCGGGCGCAAGCGCTACAGCATCACCGCCGGCGGGCAGGAATTTCTCGCGGCCAACCGCGAGACGGCCGACGCCATGATGGCCCGCATGAGCGGCGGCGTAGACGGCGCCGGCCCGCGCGGCGGGCGCCCGCCGCAAGTCACGCGCGCCATAGAAAACCTCAAGCTCGCCATGCGCATGCGCCTGTCGGGCACGCCGCTGACCGAGCAGCAGGCGCACGACTTTGCCGCCGTGCTCGACAGCGCCGCACAGCAGATCGACAAGATCTGAGCCACCACCACCGAATCTCAACCCGCCCTGTTCCCACAGGATTCATGCAATGACTGACTTCAGTACTTCGCCAACCGCCTCCGCACCCGACCGCACGCCGCGCCGGGTGCGGCATGAACTGCGCTTCCGCCAGCTCACGGTCAAGACCGTGGAGCGCGTGACGCCGCACCTGATCCGCGTGACGCTCACCGGCGACGACCTTGCGGGCTTCCACAGCCCCGGCTTCGACGACCACGCCAAGATCTTTTTTCCCGATGCCGCCACCGGCAAGCTCACGCTGCCGACCGCCGGCCCCGAAGGCCCGGTGTGGCCCGCGAGCGGCCGCCCCACCATGCGCGACTACACGCCGCGCCGCCACGACGCCCAGGCCGGCACGCTGGAAATCGACTTCGCGCTGCACGACGCCGGCCCCGCCACGCAATGGGCGGAGCAGGCCAAGCCCGGCGACATCCTCGGCGTGGGCGGCCCTCGCGGCTCGTTCATCGTGCCCACCGAATTCGACTGGCACCTGCTGATCGGCGACGACACCGCCCTGCCCGCCATCTCGCGCCGCCTGGCCGAGCTGCCGGCCGGCACGCGCGTGGTGGTGCTGGCGGAGGTCGACAGCGAAGCCGACGAGCTGCCCTTCGAGACCCGCGCCGAACTCACGCTGCACTGGGTGCACAGGCGCGGCGCCGAGCCGGGCACCAGCCCCGTGCTGCTCGACGCGCTGAAGGCCGCGAAGCTGCCTGCCGGCGACTTCCATGCGTGGGTAGGCTGCGAATCGGCCATCGCCAAGGCGCTGCGCGCGCATCTGGTGGGCGAGCGCGGCGCGAATCCGAAATGGACGCGGGCCTCGGGCTACTGGCGCAAGGGCGCGGTGGCGACGCACGACACCCACGACGAGTGAGTTGCCTTGCTCCTTCCCCCTCTGGGGGAAGGCCGGGATG